>NZ_JBTXLR010000004.1:0-216985 GCF_054871685.1 Myroides sp. LJL116 | reverse complement strand
TAAGTTCTTTTGATTTATCAGATACAGCAGGCTTTAATCCCGATTCTCCCTGAGAATCGAATTTCTTCTTCCATGAGTAGAAAGTACCTGTACTTAAACTGTGTTTACGACAAGTTTCTATTGCCCCGTATTCTTCTGCTTCCTGTAAAATTGATAGCTTATCAGATAAGCTCCATTTCTTATATTTCATAAGTCCAAAGTTATGTAATTAATTTATTAATTTCACTCCAGCTTATTTAGGGGCTAATATAATGATAAACCCGCAAATTCATTGAGTTTGCGGGTTTTTAATTTTCATTTCAAATCATAATAATAGCTTAAGTACAAACTTAGTGAGTATGCAAAAAGTTGAATTAACATAAAAATAGATATATTCAAATAATATGAATTCGGAATATCCTTTATTCTGTTTTTTAATTCAATCATAATCCCACCTCTTATTTACATAAGAATCAGTATGAATTCCAACTCAAAGAAGTTTTTTTAATAATTAAAAACTTCTTTGCTTTCTTCAAATTGGATCAAAATAAAAAGTGACAACATGATTCGAATCAAACAGATATTGAACTATTACATTCTTTCATTATATATATCTTTGACATTGACAGAACCACTTTATTTGTAATTGAAAATTATGAATATGGAAGTAACTAGTAAAATTGTGGAATAAAAAAGAAAACGATAATAGTCAAGGTTTTTTAATGCATTTGGCCCCCTACTTCTTCCCCTCTTATTAGTATATAAAGAAATGATTATCTTCTCCAATTCGTCTATCTTGTTCTTTCTTTTAGAAACAATCATTGAATTAAAAGTAACATCTTTATCATGTGGTACTTTAATTATATCTTCTGCAAAATTACTTTTTTATGGGCTTTCTAGTATAACCATTATTTACGTTTTGATCCTTTCTACGCCCATGTCTTTCATTGTCTATGAGAAGTGTTTAACTCTCCTTCTAATATACTTTCGATTACAAGTTTTTATAATTCTATAAAAAAGGAAGTTAAGTAGACATTCCAACAAAAGTTGGTTAAAGATTCTATACTGAATCCTAAAAGTTAGACATTTTTAGGATTCAGTATAGAATAGAGCAGAATATCTAATTAAGTCTTCTTAAGCTTTTAACTGCTTGAAAACTTCATTGGAGAAAATCTTCTTTGTATCCCTAGATGTCTAAATATAAAAAAATCTACTTAGTTACCCAAGCAGATTTTTATACTTACACAGTTTATGGTAAGTGTCCTCTTCTTCAAATTTAGAGGTGTACCAAAAACCGGAAGCCTATTAATAGTTCTTTGTTTACTTACAACATGAAGATGTCGTTTTCTCTGAATTATCGATTGACTTGCTCTTTTCACAAACTTCTATACTTTCTTCAGAACTTTCTATATTAGTATTTTCTATAATTTCAATTGCACAATCGCATTTTTTGTTTTTAAAATTAAATAGATTGCGGAGAATATTCTTTTTTTGATTTGTTTTCATTGTTTTCATTTTTAAATTAATAAATTAAATACATAACCTGATATTATAGCTGTTAAAAAAATAACTGTTACTATCATTACTACCATTTTTCTTTTAAATATTGCTGCTAACATTGACATTTCTGGAATAGCCATTCCAGCTCCACCTATAATTAAAGCTACTACTGTTCCTAAACTCATCCCCTTATCCATCAAAGCCATTCCAATAGGAATTGCTGTTTCTGCTCTGATATATAAAGGAACACCTACTAGAGCAGCTATAGGAATTGATAAATAAGTATCTGGTCCAGCAACACTCATAATAAAACTTTCAGGAAGATAACCGTAGATAAGAGCTCCTATCCCAACTCCTATAAAAAGATAAATTAGTATTGGTTTCATTCCATTCCAAGAGTTTAAAAAAGATAGTTTTACTTTTTGCCAAAAAGACAATTCCTTTAGCAATTGTTCTTGACTAAAATTATTTTCTTTATCCTTAAAACTGACATTCTTAAGATATTTTATACCACCTGACTTTTCTAAAACATAGCCAAATAATACTGCACAAGTAAACGCTACTATAAAATATAAAAGAGCAGCCTTAATACCCACCATTACTCCCAACATACCTATTATAATAGGATTTAATAAAGGAGAAGCAATAAGGAAAGACATTGTTGACCCAAAAGGTACTCTTGCATTTAAAAAACCAAGAGTCATTGGAATAGTAGAACATGCACAAAACGGTGTTATTGAACCAAAAAAGGCACCTATAATATTTCCCTTTATGCCCTTTCCTGAAAGCTTTTTTTGAAGCTTTTCAGCTGGAATATACATTAACAATAATTCTACTATCATACTAATTATTAGAAAAAGCACTAATAACTCTACTGAAATTAAAATAAAATATTCAATAGTTTTTAACATTGTATTCATATAATTCTTATTTTTTAATTAATATAAAAAAATTTAACCCTTTCTTATGTATCGCAATATTACGATGGATAAGAAGAGATATTTGTAATAATCAATTTTTATCTTGAGTCAAATTAATTATTACCGACAAATAACATCGCAATATTACGATAATAAAAATAAATATACTGTGCTTAGAAAAGAATTAACTTTTTTTTATTAATCAATTGACTTATAGATTTTCACAATCGATTTTATTCTAGAGTATAGATATCTTTTCATTTCAATCACTTAATAAACATTTGCCATCCAAGGTATTACAACAAAATTACCTTTAGAAAGTTCATTGACTTTATTAATCCATTGTACTTCTGTTTTTGCTTTATCCTTCAGGAAAGTACTTGTTGTATCTGTGAGATATAAACTTGAGTTTATTACCCACCATTTATTGTGTATACCTGCTCTTACAAGATCTTCTTGTAAGCGTTGTGCTTCAAATACAGGCGTTGTTTCTGGTAACGTAACAATGACTACTTCTGTTTCTTGTTCATTTCTTAAACGTGGTAATAAATTCTGAACAGCCTCACTAATATCTCCTTGTGTACGCTCTACTTCTTTGTGATAGCTTTGAGTTGAATCTAATAACAATAAAGTATGACCTGTTGGTGCTGTATCGATAACAATTACTTCATGATCTGCTATAGCTACAATCTCAGCAAAAGCATTAAAAACAGCTATTTCCTGTGTACAAGGAGAGCGTAAATCTTCCTCAATATAACTTAAATCACTGTTTCCCATAGTTAGTCTTGCCTTAGTTAAAACTTTCTCCTTATAAGCTTCTAACACCTTCTTCTCATCAATATGACTAACAGTAAGTCCTTCTACCTTTGTATTTACATACTCTAAGTGATTGGCTGGATCTGTTGTACTTAGGTGAACCTTAACTCCTTTTTTAACCAGTCCTCTAGCGATTCGAGCAGCTATTGTTGTTTTCCCTACACCTCCTTTACCCATCGTGAAAATCACTTTTTTCTTAGAAATGAAAAGGTCTTCTATTAATATATCAATATCTTGTAACTCGCTTTTGTCTAAGCTATTCTCAGTCAAAATTGCACTTGTATTAGAAATAAGCATATTTCTAATATTATCAATTCCAGTCATATTATACGATCTTAATGGAACATAATAGGTTGGAATATCAAGAAGCCTTTTACTTCTATTTTCTAAGGCACTTTGCTGGCATTTATACAACTTACTTGAAATAGAATCATCCTGATCAAAATTCTCTAGCACTCCATTGATAATTAAACGCTGAGATTGTATATCTAACTCAAGTAACTCCTTATATGAACGCTCCACTTCTTTTAACGGTGTTTCATCTGGACGACTCACCAAAAATAAAGTTGTATTATTTTTATCACTCAATGTTTTTACTGCCTGCTCATATACCTCTTTACGATCACCTAATCCAGACAATTGCCCAAGACAAGAAACACCTGTTGTATTTTCATCAATGAATGTATTCCATGCTGCTGGTAGTTGTAACATTCTAAGTGTATGTCCTGTTGGTGCAGTATCAAAAACAATATGGTCATATAAATCGTGTTTCTCTTTATTGGTAATTACATCTGCAAATTCATTGAAAGAAGCAATCTCCACTGTACATGATCCTGATAGTTGCTCTTCCATATTAAATAAAACAGCCTCAGGTAACTTTCCTCGATAAGGTCCTATTATGGATTCTTTATATTCTAAAGCTGCTTGCTCTGGGTTTAAATTCAAAATAGAAAGATTGGGAATATCTTTTAACTTAGTTACCTTATTACTCAAAGGTATATCAAATACATCTTGCAAATTTGATGCAGGGTCTGTACTAATAAGTAATACATTTTTCCCACTGTCTGCTAAGTTTAAAGAAGTAGCACATGCAATTGATGTTTTTCCTACTCCTCCTTTACCTGTAAAGAAAATATATTTTGTAAACCCTTCATTAGAGGGATTATATAGTTTAAAATTACTCATAACTACTATTTTTTTTATTCAATACAATTCCTGTTCGACATACATTTAGGTATGTCGAACTAAATTGAAATTGAAAATTGGTTAGGTTATTTTGTAACAATCAAATCAAATTCTGACACTTCAAGCCATTCTGAAATTTGCTTATTACTTGGATATGATTTGGTAAGAACAATTACACCATTTAAGGTAGTAATAGGAAAATTATCGATAGACTCTTTTTGGATAAAGTCATTAACTACTTTAGTGTCTACATAAACTTGAGGATTGTCACGTAAGTTAAATCGCTCAACTAAAATGCCTTTTTTCTTTAGGCTTTCTATTACAACAGCAATACGCATTAATTCAGGATCAATATTAACCCCACAAAGCCCTGTTGGACAACATAAAGCTGGATCGTAAATCTTTACTTCATTTTTCATATCTGATGTTTTTTAATTAATTCCTTTACCTCTTCTTTTGATGGAACATACCCCTTAACAGTAACTTCTCCATTAATAACCAAAGCAGGTAAAGACATAATGTTATATTTTACAATCTCTATAATATCATCCTGCTTTGTAACTTTGATGTCAGAACCTAATTCTTTTACTACAGATTCTACGGTTTCTAAGGTTACTTTACACTTGGCACAACCTGTACCTAAAACTATTATTTCCATATCTATTTTTTTATAAATTCACATATATATAATAAACACCTACAACAATAAAAACAACAGATATAATACGTCTGAACCATATTTCAAAACTCTTCATCTTATTGTAAAAATGCCCTACATTAGATATACTATAAGCAAGTAAAATAGCTATGATGATAACAGGTAACCCCGTTGCTAATGCAAAAACTGGTGCTAATAATAATCCTGAAGTACTCGCCATAATTAAAGGAATCATCACTCCAAAAAACAATACTCCACTGTAAGGACAAAACGCTAAAGCAAATAAAACACCAAGTAAAAAAGCATTGAAGTAATTCTTCTTAAAGTTCTTTTGATTTACCTTCTGACTTAGTGATCCTACTCCTGGTATATTTAATTTAATAATATCGAGCATTAAAATACCGATAAGGATTAATCCAATTCCTAAATAAACACCACTTACATTTTGCAATAGTTTTGCTACTTGAAACTTACTTGCTCCAAAATAGAAAATAACACCTAATACAGTATAAGTAAATGCACGACCTAAGGTGTAAAACAGTCCATTAAATAGTACTTTACGCTTAACTGTAATATCTTTACTTAAATAAGCTGTAGCTGTAATGTTAGTAGCTAAAGGACAAGGACTAATAGCAGTCATCAGTCCCAACAAAAACGCAGTTACTATTGGAATATCAGAACTGTCTACTAATTGTTGTAGTAATTCCATCTAACATTAAAGTTTTTTGTTTACTTGTTCAACTATAAGCTCTTCTAATACCTTTGGTGTTGTTAGTGCTGTTGCAAAAGCATCTTCTGTTAGATTAATTGAATCATCTCCCTTTGCAATAATAAGTGCATTCCAAGTCACCTCATATTTCTCTACTAAATCACTATACTGCTTTTCACTTGTATCTACTTCTATAAACTTCACTAACTCATTACTAGCAAAAGGCCCTTCTACAGTTTTCTTAGTTAAGTCTCCAACTGCTAAACAAGTTTTACAACGTTGCTTTCCATGGAAATAATAAACATAAACCATCGTGTTATCCGATTTCTCTTGTATAGTCTGCTCTTGATCTAATGCTTCTATACTCGACTCGACTAACGCATCATGTTCTTGTGTTTTTTTCTTGTCTGAACATGAACTAGTAACTAAAGCCAACATACAGATAAGGCTTAAAAAAGTTATTTTCATAAGTAATAATTTTGATGTTATTAAATTTTTAGTTTCACTAATTGTTAATGTTCGTAATTCGTAAAACTACGAACATTGAAAGTAATTTTTTTTTATGAGCACTCAGAAGGCTTTTTAATATCTTCAAAAAACTCATTTAATAGTTGCTTAGCAATTCGCCAATTCTCCTTATTAATACAATACTTTACTGTAGGTAAATTAATCGTTCCTTGAATCAAGCCAGCTTCTCTTAATTCTTTTAAATGTTGAGACAATGTACTTTTTGCTACAGGTAATACCTCTGACATATCTCCATGAAAACAACACTCCTGAGAAGCAAGCATTTCTAAAATGGCAACTCGTATAGGATGAGATAAAGCCTTCGTTATTCTTGCTATCTCTATTTGTTTTTCTGTTAAGTCTCTTTTCAACATACCCTTATCACTTATCAAATTAATCTGTTCGTAAATATACGAACAATTTATCTAAAGTTCTTCTTACAACTTTAAAAAATCTCCAACTTCTTCCACTGTACTCCTAGCAGACCTACCAACTCCTATCAATGTTGCAGAAGCAAAACCAGTCCAATCACCATAGCCTACAAGCCACAAACCATTAATTCCTTCAACTTTGCTGTTACCATTGGTATTCACTCTGCCATCTGGTTGAAGTATTCCTAAAGGTTCTAAATGCTTTAATGCTGGTTTAAATCCTGTGCACCAAATTACAACGTCAAAGTTTTCTTCTTCTCCACTTTTCCAGACAACACCAGTTTCAGTAAAACGTTCGATCTCTCCTTTGCTATTTAACACACCTCTACCTCTAGCATCCACAACAGGAGGAACCATAACAATACTTCTTACATTATATTTTGCTTGTACCTGATCATTGCCCGCCTTTTGCTCATTATATTTTTGCGTTGCTACATCGAAAAGAACTCTACCATCAACATCATCAGGCAAAAAAGCTGGTGCTCCTATTGTTGACCAAGTAACAGCCGTATACTTTGAAACTTCTGCTAAAATTTGTGCTCCAGAGTTACCTCCACCAATGACCAATACTTTTTTTTCTATAAAATCTGAAGCATTTTTATAATAAGCAGAATGTAATTGTTCATTTTTAAACTGATCTAAACCTTTAAATACAGGAACAAAAGGACTAGCCCATGTTCCTGTAGCAGATATTACTGCTTTTGCTTTGAAATCGCCAATCGAAGTTTTTAAAGTAAATCCTCCCTCTTGCTTTAAAACTGCTGTAACCTGAACAGATCTTTTTACAGGTAGTTCATATTTAGACTGATAATCTTCCATATAGGAAATAACCTCATCTCGAACAGGATAATAGTTTTCTGATTTAGGAAACAGAAAGCCTGGTAAAGAGCTATACTCAGCAGGAGAAAACAAAGACAATGAATCCCATCCGTGAATCCAAGCTCCTCCTGGTTGAGATTGCTGATCTAAAATCAAATACTTTATTTGTGTTCTTCTTAAATAGAACCCACAAGCCAAAGCACTTTGACCACCACCAATAATGATTAAATCATAATCATTTTGATCAACTTTATTATCATTTACAAAACTTCTCATAAAGGCTATATTTTACTTTGTATAATATTTCTTTTTCATCCATAAACTCACACGAACCAGTAAAATCAATACAGGAACTTCTACTAAAGGCCCGATAACCCCAACAAAAGCTTGAGGAGAATGTATCCCAAATACAGCAATCGCCACCGCAATCGCTAATTCAAAATTATTACCTGATGCAGTAAAAGAAATAGCAGCATTTTTATCATAATCCACATTCATTGACTTATTTACGAAAAAACTAACAAAGAACATTAATACAAAATAGATAACAAGTGGAATAGCCACCTTAACTACCTGCATAGGTAACTGAACAATTTGTTCTCCTTTTAAACTAAACATAAGCACAATAGTAAACAGTAAAGCATATAAAGTAAAGGGTGAAATAAAAGGGATAAACTTACGCTTAAACCAATCTTCTCCTTTTACTTTAATTAAATACTTATGGCTTAAAAATCCAGCTAAAAATGGAATACCTAAATAAATAAGTACACTCTGTACAACATCACTCATCTTAATAGAAATAGCATAATCCGCAAATCCAAAATAAGAAGGTAATACGTTGATAAAAAGCCATACAAAAAAGCTATAAAACAGCACTTGGAACACACTGTTTAATGCGATCAGTAAGGCAGCATATTCTCTATTTCCTTTTGCTAAATCATTCCATACAATCACCATAGCGATACATCTTGCTAAACCAATGAGGATCAAACCTACCATATAATCTGGTTCATCACGCATGAAAATAATAGCTAACACAAACATTAAAACAGGTCCTACAATCCAGTTTAAGAAAAGAGATAAGCTTAGTACTTTCTTATCCTTAAAAGCCATTGGTAATAGATTATAATCAACCTTAGCCAGTGGAGGATACATCATGATGATTAGCCCTATAGCCAGCGGAATATTGGTAGCTCCAATAGATAGTTTATCCATTATATTAGAAACACTTGGAAATACATTTCCTATCAAAACACCAATCCCCATAGCCAAGAATATCCAAAGGGTTAAGTATCTATCTAAAAATTTCATTCTAACTTGCATAACTTACTTTTTAATTTGTGATACGATGTAAAACATTTCACTTGCAATTTCAATACTTCGATTAAAATATCCTGTTTGTTGATTTGCTGTTCCATCAAATGCCTTAGGATCCTCGAATGTAATAGGGATTCTTCGCTCAGCACCTGCTATAAAAGGACAACCTCCATCAGCCTGTGAACAAGTCATTACCGCTGCAAAATCACCACTTGGATTAAAAGCAGCATCGTACTTCTTAGAAAAACCAATAATAGGAACTTCATTATCACCATACTTTATAGCATAAATAGGATTCTCTCCTTCTGCAATTTTAAATACATCAAGTCCTTGTTCTTTCAGAACTGTAGCAACCATTGGATACATAGCTGTTTGCTCGGTTCCTCCTGAATAACAAGTAACATTTGCAATGCCATAGTAACTAGCCGCTACTTGCATCCAAATCTGAGTCAAATGACTTCTTCTTGAATTATGTGTACAGATAAAATTGATTCGAATTGGAGATTTCGAATCAACCTTAGATTGAATATAAGCCACCAAAGGAGCCAAAACTTCTTTTCTACTATCACTTATCATTTGTGATTCAAGTATAGTGCTAATTGTAGTTGATAATGTTTTATACATCTTTTACTTTTTTAAGATTAACAACATCCAGAGTTAGGATCGCAACAACTAGTTGGAGCTACCTGATTACTTGGTGTAATCCCACAAGCATCTTCAGCTAAACAAGCAGTCAATGTGTTTTTTAATAGAAAATGAGTTCCATTAAATTCTAAGAAATATTTTCCTATTGTTTCTTTACCTTGAACCTCTACTTCAATCTCTGCGTCACCAATACCTAATTTTGTTTCTGACAATTGAATAATATTAAGCAATTTACCTGCTTTTAAACGATGCTCATAATCATCCGCATTCCACAATTGAAAGCTTACTTTAACCTCTTCTCTTATTGTTCCTCCACAATCAATAAACTTTCTGATTACTTGACCTACTTCTGTTACATGGAAGTGTTCTGCCACAAACGTTCCATCTTCAAATTGAAAATCTACTCGATCTAAATTTCCTAAGACTGCTTTTACTTCTGATAATTTCATATTATATTTCCATTTTGTTTTATTATAATCGTAATATTACGATGATTTTGAATAAAAAATATTAACAGCACCCCTCTGAAAGTATTCTTTGAGTGAAAAACATTTTAAATTCCTCAAAAAACTCATTCCAAACTGCATCGTCAATACAATAACAAACTGACTTACCATCAATTGTTCCTTTTATAAGTCCACTATTCTTAAGCTCTTTTAAGTGCTGCGAAATAGTAGCTTGAGCCAATCCAAGTTCTTCTACCAAATCATTACAAATACAAGCATCTTGATTGATAATATACTGAAGAATTGCGAGTCTGGCTGGATGCCCTAAAACCTTAAACATAACTGATAACTTATTCTTCTTATCACTAAATAATTCTGATTTTGTTACTCCCATTGTTTTATACTTAAATACATATCGCAATATTACGATGATTATTTAAACTGACAAAATATTTTTCATACTTTATAATTTATTTTTTCAAAACTTTCCATTTAATAAAATTACTTAAAATCAAGCGTCACTTTTTTTAAAAAAAACATCACTATTAAAAAGAAAAAACACTACTAATCAACCATTTACAAAAAACAAAATATCGATTTAGGATTTATAAAAACAAAAAATTGTCACACCATCATACGATAATACACCTAAATTAAATATATTTAATGTAATTTAGTAAAGAATAGTTCGAAATATTTAATCTCAAAATATGAAAAGCTGGAAATTCTTATTGCGTTCTTTGGTATGATTCATCTAAAAGATATCTTGGTAATTGTCATCGACAGATGGTTGAATAATAAAAAACTACAATGTATGGAAACAATAAAATCAATTATAACTAACCTATCAATAGGTTATATGCTGAGTCTTTTAGGAAATCTACTAGTTTCATTGAGTTTCGGTATCGAAGGTGAGTTGACCGAAATAATCTGAAAGGATGAATATATTTAAAGAGTAAAATAGGAAACCTGGTTCGATACCGGGGCTCACCACATAAAGAAAGGTTAGCAATTCGCTAACCTTTCTTATTACTATTAATATAAACAATTTTACTACTTTTGACTTACTCACCTTTCTAAGACGTGAGCTATCAGGTGAGTTAGTTTTTTACACACAAGACAACTGATTGTTTTAAAGATACTTACAATAATCTATTCGAATCCTGCCACCCCGACAACACTTCAACTAAGTGAAATGATAAACCCGTAAATTCATTGAGTTTGCGGGTTTTTTATTTTTAATATATCTCTGAAAGATTCGTAGTAAGCCAATTTAAATAGCAGCTTTACTTTAGAGGTCCTCTTGCTTTTAAACTCACTATCCTAAACAAGCATCTCTTTTAGTAGTGGATAATTCTTTTATTTAGTCTGGCTCAAGTAAAAGTTTAAATATTTAGAATCCTCTCTTTCGAAGTACCTATAACCTGCTTCTTTGACTACTTCTTTCCAGCATTGCAATGCTTGATCATGCTGATCTACCTCGAATAAATACTTTGCTTTATTAAATAATACTTCCTCATCTGAATGAGCTAAATGCTCATTATTGGCAATCATCCTTTCCAACCATTTGTTGGCTTGTTCTAAATCATTGAGTTTTAAACTCCAGTTAAAGAAATTTTTAGCATAATTATATCCTTGAATCCACTTCTGTTTTGGTTCAGGAAATTTACTCCAGCCCAATTCTGCTAAATTTAAATAATCCTTTATTCTTTCTTGCTTTACAGCTGTCATTGCTTGTCGAGCCTCTATAAGGACTAACTCATATTTTTCATCCTCTAATAATGCCATATTGTTTCTTATAAATTAAATAATATCTCTATTAGTATCCTTTATTTTGGTATAAATCATTTTCACTTCTCCGATTCTTAATTACATTGCTATGCCAGATCAATCCTCCAATTTCATGCTTTTTTGATTATTAATCTATTTGCTTAATGTATTATAATATACTGCTTTTGTTAAGTATTATTCCTGTTTTATACAAATCATAAAATCTACTTCCATTCCTTATAAGTTTAGACTATACCTTATCAGCTCTGTCTCCACTTTATTATATAACTCCTCCCAGTTGTCTTGAGCAATTTCACTGGTATTATTCATAATTATAATCATACCGTAATGAGAGTCTGGACAAATCAAGATACCACTTTGTACCCCATTAGAGGTTCCTGTCTTACCATAATAAGCTCCTTCTGTTTTACCATATCCTACATCCCAAAAATATCCTTTATCATCTCCATGTTCTTGGTCCACAAAAAGTAAGCGGGAGGATTCTTTGATCCATAAAGGGTTGGCTTGTAATTGAAATACCATAAATTTAGTAAGATCCTCTAAAGTAGAAATCATACCATATGAACCTCCAAGTAAGGGGTTTCTAAGTAAGGAAGCTATGTTACCACTAGAATCAAAGCTCACTGCTATTGGTTTTTGATGGTAGTTATCGTCTAATAAAAAAGTCTGCTTTAAATCCAACTGGATTAAGAATTCTTCTAACAATTCTCTATAAGGTTTATCGTATACCTTTTCTAGGATATATGCCATTACTTCAGGTCCTACAGAATTATACTGATAAACTTCACCAGGTGGTTTATCTAGCTTTATATCTTTAAGCTCTTGTAGAAAATCCTCCATAGAATAATCAAAGGCTTTATCTTGGTAATAACCTTGTGCTACATCTTGGTATATTTGAGCTAATTTCTTAGGCGCCTTACTGTCCATTCCCATACTATGGGTTACTAAATTTTCTATAGTAACTGGTTTGCCTTGAAAGACTAAATTAGTGTATTGCCCTGATAGATAGGTAGTAATATCATCACTCAATTTGATTTTACCCTCCAAAACAGCTTTAGCCGTTAAGGAACCTAAAAACACTTTAGAAATAGAAGCTATTTCATACAAAGGACTCTTGGTTGCCAAGGTTTTATTATCCATATCTATTACAGGGTAATATTGCTGATAAACAAACCCATCACTATAAATAGCAATGGCTAATGAATTAATATTTCCTTGTTCTAAAGTGTTTTTTGCTAAACTATCTACTTTATTTGTAAGTGATTTAAACCCCAGACTATCTAGATTACTTTTATAAGATAAAGAATTATTCTGCTTTTTAACTTTCAAAGAAATCAGGGGCTTGTCAGCAAAACTTTTTACTGAAAAACACAGAAAGAAAAATAAAGTCACCAATACAATACCACTTTTCATTCCAAGAGCATTTTAATGCTACTAAAATAAGCAATAAAACTATTGTTATGAATAGATTAGCTTAAAAATTCTACTTCTTAACTGCGTATTTAGTTTTTAACCAAAGGCTAACTCTTACCAATAAAATTAGTACTGGAACCTCCACTAAAGGACCAATAACTCCCACAAATGCCTGAGGAGAATGAATTCCAAATAAAAAAACCACCTGATATAAGGTGGTTTTCTTTGTTTTTAATGAAATTCATTTGAATTTTAGTATCTCTTTTTCATTCTCTTTAGAGCTTCTTTATCTCTTTTATAAATAGCTTTTCGAACTTCTTTTTCTCTTTTCATAGCAGATTTGTCGTATTTGTATTTTCTTTCAATACGATCAATATCTCTTTCATACTGATCCTCTAAACGATCAATCTCATCCTCAATTCTATCTTTATAACGATCCTTACGATCTTCATAGTAATCGCGACGATCTTCATAGTAATCTTTGTGGTAGCCTTTAGATTTTCCCCTCCAATTATTATATTGGGTATCCCCTAATATTAAGCGAATATCTTTGTCTATTTGTATAGATAATTCCCTTTTTCTAACTCCTTTTTCGTAACCGGATAAACTTCTATCCTTTCCAATAGCTGCATATTCTCTTCCTATGCTTCGTTTTCTCTGGATTAATTTCTCTCTTTGCTGATCGCTCAATCCATAGTAGGCACTTTTTTCTACTAATTCATCTATTTCTACTGGATTCTCTTGGTAATCTTTACTCTGAGCCATTGCGCTAAGGCCGGCAAAAAGAGCAATAATAAATACATATTTTTTCATAGCATTGAAATTTTATTTGTTTCAAACTACTACTTATTGTGTCTATACCCAAAAATTCAACCTTAATTAACGTAGATGTATCTCAATTATAACTATTTTTAACAATATAAAGGCTAAATCCTAGCCATTCCAAGACTATTTCACATTGTTAACCTATAAAATTCAATACCCAAAAGTACTTATATCTCCCTTCGGTTTTTAATCCCCAATATTCCATAAATGGTCTTTAGATGATACTTAACGGTATTTTCGGAGATATTTAATTTCTGAGCTATCTCTTTATTTGTTTTGCCTTTTTTCACTAAATCTATTATCGATTTTTGACGCACACTAAGCTTAGTAGGAGTAATACTATCTTGTATATTTTTTTGTTTTAATTGATCTAGTGTAGTTTTTAAGGCTATATTCTTTTCTACTAAGTAATTTTTATTGGCTGTATTTTTCCTTTTACCTTTAAGTAAAAAATAAACCATTATAACTATTCCTATAAGAGCCACTAAGGCAAAGACTAATAAACGAATCTCCTTTGTCCGCTGAACTTGGGCTTGGGCTTGTAGTAACTGCTTTTCTAATAGGTTTAAATTACTGCTAATATTTACCGTATTAAACGCAGTAGCTTTAGTTAACACTACCTTACTAAGGGCTGAACTTTTTTCATATTCTCCTATATCTGTATAGTAAACAGCCATAATACGATGGGTCTGTAATATTTCACTTTTCCAATGATAAAAAGTAGCTAGCTCTATGGTCTTATCGTATGTCTTCAGTATTTGCTCACTTTGCCCCAATGCAATATAATTGCGCAATAATTCTTTATAAGCCACTACTAAGTACATAGGCTCGGCTTTTTCAAAAATTCCGATAGCCTGGTTTAAATACTCTATAGCCTTTTCATGCTCGTTAGATTCACTAGCCACAATTCCCTTTAAATACAACCAAATAGCATTAGCTCTACTGTCCACAGGCAAATTACTAGCATTAGCATCTACTTGGTTAAATAGTTCTACTGCTTTGTCATACTTAGCTTGTTCGCAATGTATCATGGCTATTTCAAAGAGAAATACTTTATCTAAATTCTGGGTTTCTTTGGTTTTAACTGCTTTTTCATAAGCTAATTCCATATTGGCAATAGCCTCAGGATATATCCCCAATTGACGTAACATCTTAGCTTTTAAAAAATAAGCATTACTCTTATCCCTATAGGTAGCTTTAGGGCTATAGATGATTTCGTATAAGGATAATATGGACTGTTTATACTCTCCATTTTTGTTGTTTTCCTGAATTTTAGTAGATAAAATATCAAAATCCATATCTTTGGAAAAACATACACTAACGCATAATAAACATAAAAAAAAATACAGCTTACGCATAGATCTATACTTTTTCATACTACAAATTAAAGTTCTTCTCTTGTGGAAATATCTAATATCCTATAAATATTTTTTAAGTGATATTTTATCGTATTCTCGGTGACAAACAATAGTTCAGCAATTTCTTTGTTGGATTTTCCCTTTTTGACTAATTGCACAATTTCCATTTGTCTGGGATTCAATAAACTCATCTGTTCCTTTGTAAAGGAACGCCCACTAACATAGGTCTTTAACAAAGATAAGTTTTCCCCTAAAATTTGATTCTTTTCTAAGACTTCTAAAGCTACACGTTTAGACTTTTTATTTTTAAAATAGATTAGTATACTAACCATTACTAAAAGAATAAAAACACCACTAAGACCAAGAAGAATATATTGGTTTTGTTTAGACTTTTGTTCATACATTTTCTTTTGTAAACTACTTTCTAAAACATTTAGCCTACCTAAAGCACCTTTCTCATCGTATTTATAGGTTAACTCATTGGTGATTTGCTGGGCAATTGCTGCTTTTTCAAAATCTTGGATTTGATTGTAGTAGTAGGTAATATCCATATAAAGATTGGCTATATACATATCCATATTATACTTTTTAGCATAATACATCCCCTTTTCAAAGCTTTCAATGGCCTTGTCGTATAATCCCATCTGACGATAAAGATCGATTTTCTTCCTATAAAGTAACGGTAAATCTACCTGAGTCCCTTTTTCAAGAATTTCAATTCCTTGATCTAAATAATCAATTGCCTTTTGGTTATCCCCTTCTTTACTATAAAGGGTACCAACAACAGAGAGGTACATAGCATGGGTATAATCGGGAATAAAAGCAAAATCCTTATCTTGAATATGGCTAATAAGCTCTCTTACGGTATGAAATTGTAGTAGATCAAAGGCAACAAAAACTTTCTCAAACTTTATTTGAGATGCAATCTCTTGAGCATACTGTGGGCTTTTAAGGCCATTTTCAAGAGCAAGGTCAAGATTAAGTGCAGCCTTATCATAGCTATAAAGCCTCTTATAGGTTAAGTACTTAAGGTAATAGCTTAAATACTTATCATAGTAATCACTAGTAGGAGAAGAAATTATTTCTTCTAAGATTATAATAGAATCTTCGTATTGCCCATCGGTATTTAATGTGTGAATCTGTTCAAAAAGACTTTCCTTATCCACGCTTTGTGCCCTTAGAGTTATAACACAACCAAAGACAAAGAAGAGCATACAAAAGAGAGGGGAAAATAAGCGTAACATATGTAGGGAAATATAACAGTACAAAAGTATAAATTTTGTTAATATTTTCTTTATACATTAACACAAAAAAATACATAGTTTGCAAATTTTAAACCTTACTACTTATTACAACCTCATTTTACATATAAAATACATTGTTTTACAAACAAAAAACAGCCAAAATGAATCATCTTGGCTGTTTTATTAAGAATTAATACTAACTTATTTTATGGCTCCCAAATAATACGAGTCATAAAGTCCATTTTCACGTCTTCATTTGCCGATATAGGAATACCTGTTACAAAACCTACTGCTAGGTTATGTAATAAAGCTACTTTTATTTGCGGACGCAACATATAATGAAATTTTTCCTTATCAAAATCTAAGTTATTCTCTAAACCAATGAAGTTTCTAGTACCAGGTAGTACATAAAATGCACTATAGTTTATGGTTCCTAAAACCTTTGTTCTACCATCAGAAAAGTGATTCTCAATTACCGGTCCTCCAAAAATCATCGTATTAAAATTTCCAAAATTCTGGGCAGCGATCAAAACAGGATTCATTCTCATTCCTGTAAAAAATGGTCCATTCCCATCTAGCTTTTTGAAATAATTCATCTCAAACTCGTGGATATATGCCACGGCTAAAGAAGTTTGGGTTCTCTCGTTTACATAAAAAGTATATTGAGAGGCTAATTTAATCCCCTCTATACGGTTATTGGGAATACTTGCATTACCAATACCAGTTTCTTTATTAAAAGAAAAAGGAATCTCTACCTCTAAACCTAATCTATTTGCAATAGCAAATTCATACTCAATAAAACCAAAATATTCGTTGTAATTTCTATGATCGGCTACACCAAAACCAGCATTCCACTCTTTTTCTCCTTTATGGGCACCTAAATCACGCATTAAATCGAAAAACAATGGCTCTGCGTGTAAAACCTTAGGAGGAAGTGGTTTTTCTTGGTCTTTTACTAATGGTTCTTGCTGTAACTCTTCTAAGGAGTTATTCTCATCTGGAAGCTCTTTTCCAGATAAACCTTGTGCCATGGCGGCACCACTGATAAAAAGTGTAATAACTAAAAACACTTTTACTATTTTTCTAAAAAAACCCATAGTTTTAATTTTTAAAAGCAAATTAAATCATTTAAAACAACACATATTAGCACAAAACACCATTTTTCTTACATAAAACACTTTATGCTATAACAATAGAAAAAAAGTTATTTACTAGGGTAAAAAAAACAGTGGTAAATAACCCTCTAAACCTGTAATAAACCTTTACTCCTATAAAGGTAGAAAAAAACAAGCGAACAAAAGGATGTTTTTATCCAATTAACACAAATAAATATTTGGTTAATTTTAAGAAAAAACACTTTTTAAAAAGGCAATAGATTTTGTTTTAATGTATATAATTCTATTTTTGCTTTACACTAAAACCAACCTTAACAATGAATAGTACGTTTAACACAAAACTACTACTACTTTTAAGCTTACTAAGCTTTGGTAAAATAAGTTTTGCTCAACAATTGCCTTTTGTAGAAAAAGTGCCAGGCTATGCCTATGAAAAACATCCAAGAGAAGTTAAAAAAACATGGGAATCACCGCAGGAAATTGCTTTAAACAAAGAACTCCCAAAGGCCTACCAATTCTCTTTTGATAATTTAAATCAAGCATTAAAAGTACACAAAGAGTATTCTGACAACTATTTAAGCCTTAATGGTAGTTGGCAATTTAATTGGGTAAATCACCCCGATAAAAGGCCCGTAGACTTTTATAAGGATGATTTTGACACCTCCATTTGGGATGTTGTTCAGGTACCTATGAACTGGAACGTGGCAGGTATACAAGACTTTGGTAAACTAAAGTATGGAAAACCTATTTATGTCAACCAACCAGTTATCTTTCAGCATAGTGTTCAAGTAGATGACTATAAAGGCGGAGTAATGCGTACTCCTCCAGAGCATTGGACTACTTACCAAGACAGAAATGAGGTGGGCTCTTATAAAAGAGAGTTTAGCATTCCTTCTAATTGGCAGGCTAAGGAGGTGTATATACAATTCGATGGAGTAGATTCCTTTTTTTACCTATGGATCAATGGGCATTATGTTGGATTTTCTAAAAACTCCCGAAATCAAGCAAGCTTTAATATCACCGATTACCTACATACCGATAAAGCCAACACTGTTAGTGTAGAGGTATATAGAAACTCAGATGCTTCCTTTTTAGAAGCCCAAGATATGTTTCGTTTACCAGGAATTTTCAGAGAAGTTTCTTTGGTAGCAAAACCAAAATTACAAATCAGAAATCTAGTAGCTGTACCAGATTTAGACCAAAATTACACCAATGGAAGTTTAAAGGTGAGCTCCGAGATACAGAACTTGGATAAAAAAGCTAAAAAAGGTTTTAAATTAAAGTATGACCTATACTTAAATGAGCTATATAGCGATAATAGTACAGTGGTAAAGAATGTAGAAAAAACTACTGACTTGCCTAGTATTGCACCAAATACTACCTATTACGCCCAAGAAGACATTGAGGTAATGCATCCTAAACTTTGGAATGCAGAGACCCCATACCGCTATACATTAGTGACTTCTTTAGTAGACAAAAACAATAAAGTGGTAGAAATAGTTTCTACTTATACTGGTTTTAGAAAGATTGAATTAAAACAAACTCCAGCTAGTGAGGATGAATTCAATTTGGCAGGAAACTATTTTTACATCAATGGAAAACCAGTAAAATTAAAAGGAGTTAACCGCCATGAGACAAACCCTAACACAGGTCACGTGTTAAGTAAAGAGCAAATGGAGAAAGAGATTGTACTTTTAAAACAAGCCAATATCAATCACGTAAGAAATGCACATTATCCAGATGATCCATATTGGTATTATCTATGTGATAAGTATGGTATCTACCTAGAGGATGAAGCCAATATAGAAAGCCATCAATACTACTATGGAAAAGCTTCTCTATCTCACCCTAAAGAATGGGAAGATGCACATGTGGCACGAAATATTGAAATGGTACAAGCAACCATTAACCACCCAAGTATTGTAATTTGGTCACTTGGTAATGAGGCTGGTCCTGGAGATAACTTCGTACAGGCTTATAAAGCAATTAAACAATTAGATACTTCTCGTCCTGTACAATACGAAAGAAACAATTCAATTGTAGATATTGGTTCTAACCAATACCCTTCTATTGCATGGGTACAAGAGGCAGTTAAAGGAGATTACCCTATTAAATACCCTTTCCATATCTCTGAATATGCTCACTCGATGGGTAATGCAGCCGGAAATCTTATTGATTATTGGAATGCTATAGAATCTACTAACTTCTTTATTGGAGGAGCTATTTGGGATTGGGTAGATCAGTCCATTTATAGTTATGACAAAGATACCAATGAAAAATACTTAGCCTATGGAGGAGATTTTGGAGATACTCCAAATGACGGAATGTTTGTTATGAATGGTTTACTATTTGGGGATTTAACTCCAAAACCTCAATATTACGAAGTAAAGAAAGTGTATCAAAATGTAGGTGTTACCCCAGTGAATATGGAAAAGGGGGAAATTGAAATTTTCAATAAAAACTACTTTACAACCCTAGATGATTACCGTCTAAAGTGGCTACTTATAAAAGATGGAGTAGCTATTGACTCGGGATATAACTTTAAAGGTTCTATGGAAAACTTAGGCCCAAGACAACGTACAGTCTTACAGTTACCTATTGATAATAAAACTTTAGAAAATCAAAGTGAGTACTTTGTTGATATTGAGTTTATTACTAAAAACGATAGTTTTTGGGCAAAAAAAGGATTTGTTCAAATGCAAGAACAACTTGCATTAAAACAAGCTAACAAAGCGCCTATTGCAATAGCAACAGACAAAGCAAACAAACTACATTTACAGCAACAGGGGAATTTCACTACGATACAAAACAACCTATTTAAGGTAAGTTTTGACCAAAAAACAGGAAGTATCTACTCCTTAGATTATGGTAAAAATCAAGTAATAGCCCCTGGAAATGGTCCTGTATTAGATGCCTTTAGAGCTCCAATGGACAATGACAACTGGGCCTATAAACAGTGGTTCAGCAATGGATTACATCAATTAAAACACAAGGTAGTTTCTAGCGAGCACTATAACACAGATAAAGGAGAAATTGTATTAATATTCCAAGTAATTTCCCAAGCAGATTTTCCAAGTGAAATCACAGGTGGTTCTTCTGGAAAATACAAAATAAAAGACCTAGAAGACCAGAAATTCACCCAAGAAGATTTCCATTTCAATAGTAGCTACATCTACACCATTTACCCAGATGGCTCTATAGAATTACAAAGTAGTATGCATTCCAATAATGCTAATCTACCTTTACCTCATCTTGGTTTCTCTCTTGGGGTATCGCCTTTGTTAGATAACTATACCTACTATGGAAAAGGTCCTTTTAACAACTATGTTGACAGACAAAGTGCTGCCAATATTGGACTATATAACAGTAAGGTAAAAGACTTATATGTACCTTGGGCAAAGCCACAATCTACTGGTAATAGAGAACAAGTTAGATGGTCTTCCTTAACGAATGACAATGGAGATGGTATTGTCTTTATAAGTAAAGATGGCTTTAGCGCTTCTGCTTTAGAGTTCAGTGAATTAGAACTTACCTTAGCTGCCCATAGTTATGAGCTTCCAAAAAGCCACCTAACTCATGTACATCTATTACATTCCTCTACTGGATTAGGAGGCAATAGTTGTGGACAAGGTCCACCACTGGCTTGGCACAGAGTAAAGGCTGATGCACAATTATTTGGTTTTATGATTCGTCCTGTTTACCACAATGACCAACAAAGTAAAACTAAAGTGGATTTAAAAGGAGCTAGTCCAATTTTAATACAAAGGGACAACAAAGGGATGGTAAATTTATTTAATGCCTCCTACGCCCCTATGATGGTTCAAATCGATGATGCTAAACCATTTTTGTATACCAAAGAGTTTGAGCTAAAGAATAAAGCAAAGGTAAAGACGTGGTATAAAGACAACAAAAAAATTGTCAATACGGCTGAATTCCCAGCTATCGACCATATTGCTCTAGAGGTAGTGGCTAGTTCAAGTGTAGAACAAGGTTATGGAGATCCTATCAATTTACTAGACAATGACCCATCGACGATTTGGCATTCTATGTATTCGGTAACAGTTGCTCAATTTCCACACTGGATTGTATTTGAAATCTTAGAAGATAAACCAATCACTGGTTTTACTTATTTACCTCGTCAAGAAGGAGTAACAGGTGATGTGAAAGCTTATCAAATTCAACTAAGTGATGATTTAGACAATTGGTCCCAACCAATTATAAAGTCAGAGTTTGAAAACAGTAAAAAATTACAAAAAGTGTTTTTTGACTCCGCTAAAAAAGCCAAATATATTCGCTTTACAGCTCTTAGTTCTCAAAACGGACAAGACTATGGTTCAGGAGCTGAATTTAGTGTATTAACTAGCGCACCAGATCAGCAATAGAACAACTATTTTTAAAATAGTTATATAAAAAAACAGGACTGTATTTTTACAGTCCTGTTTTTTTTATTTCCTCACTTAAAATACTTTGATAAGTATCTTATTGTTCTCTTCTTCTACGCGTAGTTAAACGCTCATTGCGAAGTGGTGTAGCTTTAGTTTGGCTAGACTTTTTCTCACGTTCGAAATTCATCTTACCGTCTCTACCGATTCTACCAACAGCTTTAGAACTAGTAACACTTCTTCTTGAAACTGGCATATCTTCTTGGGAATCCTGCAGATCCACACTTGCTTCTTGGGTTTTTAAACTAGGAGCAATTAATTTATTTAATTCCTCTAATTCTGCCTTAGTTAAATCTCTGTATTCTCCTACGTTTACATCTAAAGAAATATTGATAATTCTAATTCTCTTTAAAGCAATAACATCATAGTCAAAATACTCACACATTCTTCTAATTTGACGGTTTAATCCTTGAGTTAGGAATAAACGAAATACAAATTTACTAATAGGCTCAACACGACAAGGCTTAGTAATGGTATCTAAAATAGGAACACCCCCACGCATTCCCTCTAAGAAACGATCTGTAATAGCGCGGTTAACCGTTACAATATATTCCTTTTCATGATTGTTTTTCTGACGTAAAATCTTGTTTACTATATCCCCATCATTAGTCATCAAAATCAATCCTTCACTGTCTTTGTCTAATCGACCAATTGGAAATATACGTTTTGGATAATTGATATAATCTACAATATTATCTCTAACACTTTGGTTAGTGGTACATTCAATACCTCTTGGTTTATTAAAGGCTAAATAAACAGGTTCTTCTCCACTATTTTGAATAAGCTCTCCTCTAACATGAATCTGGTCTTGTTCACTTACCTTTAATCCCATAACAGGTAATTCCCCATTAACAGTGATTAGGCCTTGTTCTATCAAGCGATCTGCTTCTCTTCTTGAACAATATCCTACTTCGGATAAGTATTTGTTCAATCTAGTTTTTTCGTTGTCTTTGTTTTCCATAGTAAAAATACTATTTTAGTTAACCAAAATGATTCTCTTAAGATACTACAATAAATTCCTTTATACTTTGGTATACTTTAGGATCTTGTAAAGAATGGTCTAAGTTTTTTGTATAAATAAGCTTTGCCTTATTTTGCTCTAATGTTTCATGTAATGCTTTACAAGATTCCAAGGGAATTACTTCATCTTCCTTATCGTGAATAATAAGGGTATCTTGGGTAATGCTCTGTGCAAATACATGGCCTGCATATTGAGACATATTTCTACCTATGATGTTTTCTAAATAAGCAGTAAAGTCTTTTTGAAAACTAATGCTATAGCCCATCATCTGATAATAATTATCCACAATATCTTTAAAATTATCCAAACACCCCATAATTACCACTTTTTTCAAAGCTGGATTACTAGTGCTAGATAATGCCTCCAATAAAGCAAAAGACCCCAAAGAATGAGAAACTACTGCACTTGGATTGTATTGTGTTAGAACCTGTGAAATTAATTGGGAATACTGGTATACGGATAATTCTTTACCTTCACTTTTTCCTTGCCCCATAGCATCTATGGCAATAATTCTATAATTATTAGGCAAATAATTTACCAAAGCTTCCCACCTACTAGAATTACTTTGCCAACCGTGGATTAAGACAATAGTATGAATAGGCTTTTTTGTGATATCCCAAATATAACATTGGATGGATAGCTTATCAAAGGTAATATTTTGCAAAGTTGCCCTTTGTAAAAAATCGGGTAATTCCCCTTGCAATTGTCCCTTTAAAGGAGTTGAAAATAATCTATAAGCTATCTTTATACTTGCCTTACTATTAAATACACTGCATATATTTAACAAAGTACCAATTAGCTTCTTCATAGGTTACAAAGTAAAAAAAGCCTCTTTAAGTAGAGGCTTTTTAATTTATTATATACTTGCAATAATCGCATCGATTTTTTCTTTTTCTTCTTCCGCTAATGCACTGTCTACTAAAATACGTCCACTGTGCTCATCGGTAATGATTTTTTTACGTGCTGCAATTTCCACTTGTGTTTGTGGAGGGATAGTAAAGTACGATCCTACAGATGCACCACGCTCAACAGAAACAACTGCTAAACCATTTTTAACACCATTTCTAATTCTATTATAAGCTACAAGTAAACGCTCTTCTACGTCTAATTTGAACTCTTCTGATTTTTGCAAAAGCAAATTCTCTTCGCGTTCTGTCTCAGCCATAATATCACTTAACTCTTTTTGTTTATGTGATAAGTGCTCTTCTCTAGCAGATAAACGAGTTTGTGTTTCAGAAATATTACTTTTTTTGAACTCAATGCTAGCTTTCATTTCTTTAATGTGCTTTTCTGCTAGTTCAATTTCAAGATTTTGGAATTCAATTTCTTTTTCTAAAGAATTAAACTCTCTATTGTTCTTTACTTGATTTTGTTGCTCAGTATATTTCTTAATGGCTTCTTTGAACTCTTCGATAGAACCTTTTTTCTCTTTGATTCCTGTTTCAATTCCACTTAAATCAGTGTTTAACTTTTCTAAGCGTTTGTTTAGTCCAGCAACTTCATCTTGTAAATCTTCCACTTCAAGAGGCAATTCTCCTCTCATATTTCTAATTTCGTCAATTCTAGAGTCAATTAATTGCAAATCATATAGAGCTCTTAATTTCTCTTCAACGGTTAATTCTTTTTTCTTTGTCATCTTATAAGTAGTTAACTGGATTCGTATTTACTGTTGATAAAATAACTGCAAAAGTAGTGATTTTTTTTGAAAGATATTCAACTATATAATTTTTTGTAAACCTTTCACTCTCAAAATGACCTATATCCGCTAAAACAAGCTGGTTATCAGCCTGATAATAATCGTGATATTTTAAATCTGCAGTAATAAATATATCGGCATTTTGCCCAATGGCATCCTTTATTGCAAAACTTCCCGAGCCGCCAAGTACAGCTACTGTTTTAATTGGCTTATTTAAAAGCTTGCTATAGCGTATACCACCGCAGGTTAATTCTTGTTTGACTAATTCTAAAAAAGCCATTTCATCTACAGGTTGGTCTAACTCTCCAATCATTCCCATTCCTACATTTTGAAGAGAATTCTCTAAAGTATACAACTCATAGGCTACTTGTTCATAACTATGGGTGGTAAATAAAGCCTTTAAAATAGCGCTTTGTAAATGTTTTTCAAAAACAACCTCTAATTTAACTTCTTGTTCTTGCTGTAGTACCCCTACTGTTCCTATTGTTGGATTACTTCCTTGTTTAGGTAAAAAGCTGCCCATACCTTGAGAGGTAAAACTACAACTTTCATATCCATCTATATTACCTGCACCTTTATCAAAGAGTGCCTGTCTTACTTTATCGATATCCTTTAAGGGAACGTAGGTAACTAATTTTTTGATATAATTTTGCTTAGGTAATAAAATACGAGTGTTTTTAACCCCTAAAACATCACATAAAACTTTATTTACTCCAAGGTGGTGATTATCTAAGGCTGTATGAATAGCATAGATAGCAATATCGTTTTTTATAGCCTTTATTAGTGCTCTTTGCACATAATCCTTTCCAGTTAGCTTCTTTATACTAGAGAACCAAATAGGGTGAAAGCATACAATAAGGTTACATCCCTTTTCTATAGCTTCCTCTACCACTGTTTCTAAGGCATCATGCGCCACTAAAACAGAAGTGATTTCTTGATCGTAATCCCCTACTAAAAGCCCTACATTATCAAAACCTTCTGCATAACCTAAAGGCGCTAATTCTTCTAAGACACCAATAAACTCTTGAATCTTCATGGTAAAAAAATATAAATCTTATTTGTGTTAATCAAATCACCTACAAAGGTAGCTAAAAATAAAGCAGCCTTAAAATTACAAAACTAGCTCTTTTGCCTACTTGTTTTAAAAACAACCTATTTTCAAATCTAGATTGATTGCTTTGTATTATAGGATTTGTATGTACTAAAATAAGTAAAAACTTTTTTATAATCTACTTTATAAGCCTAGTTTAAAAACAAAACTAGAACTTTCTTACATCTACTTTAACCTTATCTTAGAAGTGGTCAGTCTTAAAGCATTAGGGAATTTAAGTAGGGAAAACTAAGTAGTACACATCAAAAAATCGCTAAAACAACTCTATATTTGCATTTGATTTAGCAGTCTACTTTATCCATGACGGGGTAGCTTAAATATATAAGCAAACCCTTTTAAGTATAGCTTAGCCTTAGTATGTATTACAGTTTAAAAATATTAACTCTATGTCTTTTTTATTAAAATTACTTTTCCCATTTGCCCTTATTTACGCTTTGATTACTTCTTTGCGTACTTTCTTATATCAAAAAGGTGTTTTTAAACGACATAGCTTTAAGGTTCCAACTATTGTGGTGGGCAACTTAAGTGTAGGAGGTACAGGTAAGACTCCTATGGTGGAATATTTAATTCAACTTTTGAAGGACCATTATAAGGTAGCTACACTATCTAGAGGGTATAAACGAAAAAGTAAAGGTTTTGTACTTGCCAATGAGCATACCACCATGGAGCAAATTGGCGATGAGCCTTTTCAATACCACCAAAAGTTCAAAGATATCTTTGTTGCAGTAGACAATAAGCGAGTAGAAGGGATCCAAAATATTTTAAAACTCCAACCCTCTACCCAAGTAGTTGTACTAGATGATGCTTTTCAACATTTAGCCCTAAAGGCTGGGTTATATATTATGCTTACCCAGTATAATGATTTTTTCTATGACGATCATATTCTTCCCTGTGGTAAATTAAGGGAGGTAAGAAACGGATATAAAAGAGCAGATATTATTGTGGTAACAAAATGTCCAAAAGATTTAAGTCAAGAGAATCAGAGACATATCCGAAAAAAATTAAACTTGCTTCCGGGACAATTGTCTTTTTTTACGTATATTGAATTTAGTAAAATTGCAAAGAATAAAAGAGGTTCAATTTCCCTGGAGGAATTTAAAAAATCAGACTTTATTATGGTTGCAGGTATTGCAAAGCCCAAAAGTTTCTTTGATCACTTAAAAGATCAAAATACTATTTGTATGAGTTTTGCCGATCACCATAATTTTACTCCAAAAGACATTGAGCAAATTTTACATCAAGCAAAAGATAAAAAGATTATCACCACAGAGAAGGATTATGTCCGATTAAAGGATTTAATTCCCTGTGAGCAATTGTATTATTTACCAATTCAAAGTTCTTTTATTGCCCAGCAACAAGACTTTGACAAATCCATTTTAAACTATGTGGGAACAAGTACAACAAACGGTTAAGTATTTAAGTGAAAGAACAAATTTTCAACCTGAAATAGGAATTGTCCTAGGGTCTGGATTAGGAAATTTAACTGCTGATATTAAAATCGAGCATGAAATTCCATATGAACAAATTCCAAATTTCCCAGTTTCTACTGTTGAAGGACATAAAGGAGCTTTAATCTTTGGAACCATTGGAGATAAAAAAGTAGTTGCAATGCAAGGACGCTTTCATTATTATGAAGGATATGATATTAAAACAACTGTATTTCCAATTCGAGTGATGAAGTTTTTAGGAGTACAAACTTTAATTGTTTCTAATGCTTCAGGAGGTGTTAATCCTTCTTTCAAAATTGGAGATATTATGATTATTACCGATCATATTAACGCCTTCCCTGAACATCCTTTAAGAGGAGCAAATGATGAGCGCTTTGGACCTCGTTTTGTAAACATGAACCAAGTGTATACTCCTTATTTAATTGATAAAGCCAAAGATATTGCCTCAGAGTTAAACATAGATTTGAAACAAGGTATTTACTACGGTTTACAAGGACCTACCTTTGAAACTTTAGCAGAATACAAAATGGTGAAAGCCGTTGGTGCAGACTGTGTAGGAATGTCAACTGTACCAGAGGTAATTGTTGCTAGACATATGTCTATGGATGTATTTGGTATTTCTGTAATCTCTGATATGGGAGACGAAGAAGGAATAGCAGATGTAAACCATGAAGAGGTATTAAAAGCCGTACAGGCAGCAGAGCCAATTGCTCGTAAATTAATTACAGAATTAGTATCTGCTATTTAAACAAATAAGTTTATAAAGCTTAGTTATAAAACCAAAAGTGGCTATAGAAAATCAAATGATTTCCTATAGCCACTTTTTTATATACCTTATATCTACAGAGCCTTAACTGTAAAGACTGTTTAGTAAAATACTAATCGATAATTTGCATTTTTTTCATGATAAAGGTAGCATTCTTATTTTGGCAAACTCCTTCTCGAATTTTGTAATCGAAAAACAAATCTTCCTGTTTTATCTCTACCTCAAAACATTTATTAGTAAGAATCTGCGGGTAGTTGTAAGTTATATTACATACCTCTAAATCATGGGTAGCTATAATACCGTAGGTCTTTTGGGAAATTAGCTTTAAAATAACCCCAATCGTCCCGCTTTGCTTATCCTCGGAATTGGTACCTCTTAAAATTTCATCCAGTAAAACAAAAGTTGGCTGCTTTTGACAAGCTTTGATGATTAATTCTAGGCGTTTTACCTCAGCATAAAAATAGGATTCACTATCTTTTAAAGAATCGCTTACCCCCATAGATACATATAAAGGCAGATCCATAAAACTAGCAGAACTAGCACAAATTGGAGCTCCCATTTTAGCCAATACTAAGTTCACACCAATGGTACGTAAAAAAGTACTCTTACCCGACATATTACTACCAGTTAAGATTACAAAACGCTCTTTATCAAAACTAATATCGTTACAAACCCTTTTTGAAGGATTTAATAGTGGATGGCCCAAATCAGTAAAAAACATCTGTTTGTCTTTACTTAAAGTAGGAAAACAAAAATCCCTATTATTATAAGAGAAGTTAGCCAAAGAGTTTAAGGCTTCAATTTGCCCCACACTATTTATACTAGATAATAAAATATCCGCATTATCCTTTTTGAAATGTAACAACTTTTGTAATACGTGTATATGGTATTGCCCAAATCCATTAAAGAGCACCATTACAAACAAATTATTTACCGTTTCTAAGCGTTCAAACAAATGATAAAGGGTTTTAATCTTTTTACTGGCCTTACTACCTCCTTTGGTGAATTCTTGTAAATAGCCTTGCATTTTTGGGGTGGTGAAGGATTGTCTTTCCACTAAATCCAAAATAGCACTATAACTATTAATGGTTTTAGATAAGTCATCACTTCCTCCTAATTGTTTTTGAATTTCCCTAGTCTTAGATATAGAAAGTAATAAGTTTATACTAAATAAAGTAGATATGATATACCCTAGGGCTATAGATTCTACAAAAAAGTATATCCCTATACAAGACCATAATAAAATAGGACATATATAGGCTAGAGCCATAGTAGTCTTATTTTGTAGTACAACTGGAATATTTTTCCATTTTACAATCTTCTCATAGGCATTTTGATCTAAATCACACATGGAGCTAAAGGCATTGATTTGCTGTCTCCATTCAATTTTTTGACTTAGTTCTTTAATGGCTTTTTGATTTTGTTCAATTTCTTTAGCAGCTACTCCATTTTTAAGCAGCTTGCTTAATTCTACCTTACCAATATAAGAAGCCGTTCTATTGAGGTACTCAAACAAGCTCTTAGAGCCAAATAGATCTAAGTCGTAACTAAAGGCATGGCTAGGATCTATAAACTCTTTACCATCATCAAAATCAGCTATTCCATTTTTTACAAAATCTAATTCCTTTTGATTGACTTGTAAAAGAGCATGGGCGTACTGCATTTTCCATTTGTATTGAAGATGGAGCTTTAGAAAAACGACAAAAACTACTATAAAACCAAGACTAAAGTACATATAATAGAAGTCTTCTCTAGCCAGGGCTAAATAGAAGAAATAAAGTATAGCAAGAAAAACCACTAAACGGCAACTAGCTACAACTTTATATTTCTTTCGTATTTTATCGTATTTTTTTTCAAATAATTCAATATTCTTACTATAAATTCCCATAATATTTTTTGGTATTAGCACTTATATAAGTACATAAGCTCTAACAAATATAACCTAAAAACAAAACAAAGCTAAAAAGGGTAAACTATTTTATTATAAAAAGGGAGCTTTAAGTATCGTTATGGTAAACATAAAGTAAAAAAAAAGCGGTAATACAAAAGTTTACTTCTGTATTACCGCTTTTTTAACCAGTTGGCATAATTTATTTTGCCAAAGCTGCTTTTCTTTCTCTTGCTAAAAGAGTATTTTTAAGTAGCATAGCAATAGTCATTGGTCCTACTCCACCAGGAACTGGTGTAATAAACGATGCTTTTTTGCTCACTGCTTCAAAATCTACATCTCCAACAATAGCATATCCCTTTGGAAGGCTTGGGTCAGCAACTCTAGTGATTCCTACATCAACAACAGTTACTCCTTCTTTTACCATATCTGCCTTTAAGAAATTAGGAACACCTAAAGCAGATACAATAATATCAGCTTCTTTAGTGATACTTGCTAAGTTCTCTGTACGACTATGCGTTAGAGTAACAGTTGCATCTCCAGGATTTCCTTTTCCAGATAAAAGGATACTAATTGGACGTCCAACAATATGGCTACGACCAATAACAACTACATTTTTTCCGCTTGTAGGTACATTATACCTTTTTAAAAGCTCCATGATTCCATAAGGAGTCGCAGGAAGGAAAGTTTCCATATCTAAAGCCATCTTTCCAAAGTTAGTTGGATGGAATCCATCTACATCTTTATCTGGGTCAATAGCCATTAAAACTTCCTGTTCACAAAGATGTTTTGGTAAAGGTAACTGAACAATATATCCGTCAATATTTGGGTCTTGGTTCAATTCTTGGATTTTAGCCATTAATTCCTCTTGGGTAATATCTTTGTCTAAAGCCACTAAAGTAGATTCAAAACCAATTTGTTGACAAGATTTAACTTTACTTCCAACATAAGTAAGACTTGCCCCATCATTACCAACAATAACAGCAGCTAAATGAGGAACTTTTTCTCCTCTTTGCTTCATTTGTTGAACCTCGTGTGCAATTTCTTCTTTAATATCCGAGGATACCTTTTTACCATCTAGTAGTTGCATGTGAATAATAATTAGTGTGTGTATGTTAAGTGTGTATATGTACGGTTATTTATTACCTTTAAAAGGTATAAAAGCGAAAAGGTTTAAATTTCCTTCGAATTTTAAACCTTCCCACTGGTATTTTTATTGCATCCCCTTAAGGTTGCCCATCATTCTCATTAAGTTTTTACCCTTTGATCCCTGCATCATTTTCATCATTTTGCTCATTTGATCAAATTGCTTAAGCAATTGATTCACTTGCTGAATGTCCGTTCCGGATCCTTTAGCAATACGGGATTTACGTTTTGCATCTAAAATAGAAGGCTTGCTTCTTTCACTAGGTGTCATCGAGTGGATGATTGCCTCTATATGTTTGAAGGCATCGTCTTCAATTTCTACATCTTTCAAAGCTTTTCCAACTCCAGGTAACATACCTACTAAGTCTTTCATGCTTCCCATTTTCTTAACCTGTTGGATTTGGGATAAGAAATCGTCGAAACCAAATTCGTTTTTAGCAATCTTCTTTTGGATTTTACGCGCTTCTTCCTCGTCGTATTGCGCCTGAGCACGTTCTACTAAGGAAATAACGTCTCCCATTCCTAAGATACGGTCTGCCATACGTTCTGGATAGAACAAATCAATAGCATCCATTTTCTCTCCTGTACCAATAAATTTAATTGGTTTATTTACAACAGATTTAATAGAAATAGCAGCACCTCCACGAGTATCTCCATCTAATTTGGTTAAGATAACCCCGTCAAAGTTTAATCTATCGTTAAAAGCTTTAGCAGTATTCACAGCATCTTGTCCTGTCATAGAATCCACCACAAATAAAGTTTCGTGTGGTTTAATGCTTGCGTGAATATTTGCAATCTCGGTCATCATTTGCTCATCTACGGCTAAACGCCCAGCAGTATCCACAATAACTACGTTAAACCCATTGCTTTTAGCGTAAGAGATAGCGTTGTTTGCAATTGCTACAGGATCATTATTATCCTTTTCTGAGTAAACCTCTATACCTAATTGATCTCCCACTACGTGTAACTGATCAATAGCTGCAGGACGGTAAACGTCACATGCTACTAATAAAGGTTTTTTATTCTTCTTAGTCTTTAAAAAATTAGCAAGTTTTCCGGAAAAAGTAGTTTTACCAGATCCTTGTAATCCAGACATTAATATAATAGAAGGAGTCCCCGATAGGTTAATACCTGCAACTTCACCCCCCATTAATTGAGTTAATTCGTCTTTAACGATCTTAATCATCAATTGTCCTGGTTGCAAAGTGGTTAAAACATCCTGTCCTAAGGCTTTCTCTTTTACCCTGTTGGTAAATTCTTTGGCAATTTTAAAGTTAACATCGGCATCTAATAGTGCTCTTCTTACCTCTTTAAGAGTATCAGCTACGTTAACTTCTGTAATTTTACCATGTCCCTTAAGGATATGAAAGGCTTTATCTAATTTATCACTTAAATTATCAAACATATCGGTATTGATTTAATACTTTTCAAAAGGCCAAAGATACTATATAAGTAGATAAGACACAAAGAGCCTAGCCAACAAAATAAACTTTTTTACAAGAATTATTCTTTTTAGGTGTTTTCCTAGGACTAATATGTAGTAAAAAGAGGGTTTTTCTGTCCATTATCTTAAAGCTAAACCCCCTTAGTAATATCTTAATTGCGCTTATATGGAATACAAAAAGCCTAATGCTTTTTATTAATTGTGTATTTTTGCCCTTTAATTCATGTAAATATGTCTTGTACTTTACCCCTATTTAGGTCTTTCAAAGCCGATATTTCTAGTTTTGAACTACCTGAAAAGTTTACTTATCCCTTCTTTTACCAACCTGATCCAATAAGTGTTTTAGCTAGCCAAGAGCTAATGCAGGAATTAAAAAACGATCCACAAATAAATGCTTTGTTCGACCCAGAGTCTGCAAAGGCTTTGCCTTGTGGAAAAATGTTTGGAATATTAGTGGTAAAAGACCCTCAAGGAAAAATTGGCTACCTAGCAGGGTTTTCTGGTAAACTAGGTCCTTTTACTCACGTAGAAGGTTTTGTACCGAGTATTTTTGATCTCTATAATAAGGAAGGGTTCTTCCTTCAAGAAGAACTTGTATTAAATCAAATCAACCAGCAAATTAGCTTACTTGAGAAACAATCTAATTTAGACACCTTAGAACAAGAGCTACAGCTTTCTGTGGAAAAAAACGCTAGAATAATAGAAGATAAAAAACAGGAATTAAAGCAATTAAAACAACAAAGAAAGCAACTACGCCTTTCACAAAGACCGCTTTTAACACAGGAACAATTTGCCTATTTAGAAGAGGATTTAGTGAAACAAAGCCTTAGAGATAAACATCAATTAAGAGTTTTAACCCAAGATTGTCAAAAGCAAATACAAGATTTAGAGGCGATAATTGCACAGCAAAAAGCACCTATTGAAGCCTTAAAGGAGTCAAGAAAAAACAAATCCAATGCCCTTCAACAAAAATTATTCAAACAATACCAATTTTTAAATAATTTAGGACAAACTAAAGATCTCTTGGATATCTTTAAGGATACTGCTTTTAAAAAACCTCCAGCAGCAGCGGGAGATTGCGCAGCACCACGCCTTTTACAATACGCCTATGCTCATCAAATGCACCCCATTGCTATGGCGGAATTTTGGTGGGGAGAATCTCCTAAGAGCGAGATTAGAAAACACCTTAATTACTATCCTGCTTGCAAAGGAAAATGCGAACCTATCTTAAACCATATGCTACAGGGATTAAGTGTAGAGGATAATCCTTTACTAGAGGTAGCCAATATAGAGGCTGAATTAGAGATTGTTTACCAAGATCAGGATATTGCCATAGTAAATAAACCTCATGAATTCTTATCTGTCCCTGGTATCTATATAAAGGATTCTGTTTTTACACGTATGCAAAAGCTATTTGGAAAAACCGATAGTCCCCTTATTGTACATCGCTTGGATATGGCAACTTCTGGTATTTTAATTATTGCCAAAACCAAGAAAGCCCATAAAGCTTTACAAAAACAATTTTTAGAAAAAACAGTAGAAAAAACCTATGTTGCTCTTGTGGAAGGTCATCCAACTTACCAAGAATCTCTTATAGACTTACCATTAATTTTAGACATAGAGGATAGACCCCGACAAAAAGTATGTTATACCCATGGAAAGCCAAGTCTTACAAAATGGGAAATAGTGGCAAAAAACCCAACCAATACAAAGGTGTTATTTTACCCTATCACAGGTAGAACTCATCAATTGAGAATGCATGCTAGTCATCCCTTAGGATTAAACTGTCCTATAGTTGGTGATGACTTATATGGAACCAAAGATAATAGACTTTATCTACACGCAAAAAAGATTACTTTTATACACCCAACTACCAAAGAAGTAGTAAGCTTTGAGATAGAAGAAGATTTTTAAAGCTAATTTTTGTAACTTTAACTCAAAATCCCCCATTATGCCCGATAAGAAAAGACAACTATCCAAACATAAAAGAATTGCAACAGGACTGTTTATTGCCATGGCAATAGTCTACCTAGCTATGGTATTTTCTATTAAGTATGCCCCTTCTCCATGGATGGGCTATGTGAAAGCATTTGCAGAAGCGGCCATGGTAGGAGCATTAGCAGACTGGTTTGCAGTTACTGCTCTTTTTAAACACCCAATGGGCCTTAAAATACCACATACTAATTTAATTGAGAACAGTAAAAATACCATTGGTGATAATCTTGGGGACTTTGTGACGGATAACTTTTTGACCTCGGAAAATATACGTCCCTATATTAAAAAAATAGACCTAGCAAGTTTGATTGGAAATTGGCTAGCTGTAGAAAAAAACCAAGACTTAGTAGAAAAGGAGATGTGCCTATTAGCACGTAAGATTGTAATAGATCTAGACAAGCAAAAAGTTACAGACTTTTTATATGTAAAGGCCCAAAATGCCCTTGAAAAGATTGATTTTCAATCTATGCTTAGCCAGGGCTTGCTTTATGCCATAGAAAACCAAGAGCACGACCGTCTTTTAGATGTTATTTTACCTAAAGTACAGGTATATGTACAACAAAATAGAGATCAAATCTACCAAGCTGTAATTCAAAGAAAACCTATACTAGGCTTAATTGGAGGAAAAGCTGTGACTAATCAACTTATTGAGGGAATCATAACTTTCTTGCAAGATGTAAAAGACACACCAGAGCATAAAATTCGCCAAGAAATAACTTTGCGACTAGAGCTTTTAGCCCACGAAATAGAAACTAGTGAGAAATGGAAGGATAAACTAGATCAAATTGTTGCTCAATTTATCTCCCCAGCTACTTTAGACGGCTATATACAAGACTTTTATTATTCTGCCAAAGATTTAATTTTAAAACAATTAGACAATAAAAATGGGGCTTTGCGTACCTATATCAAAACTAGCTTAAATAAAGTAGCCTTAGATTTACAAAACCAAGTAGAATTACAAACTAAAATTAATGCATGGGTACAACAAACGGTGTATCGTCTTGCTTTGAAAAACACCAAAGAAGTAGGTGAATTAATTCGAAATACAGTAGATAAATGGGATGGTAGAGAACTTAGTGATAAATTAGAGTTAGAAGTGGGTAAAGACCTACAATTTATCCGAATCAATGGAACATTAGTCGGAGGACTAGTGGGATTACTTATCTTTATTATAACTACTCTTATTCTTTAAACCTAAAGGAGTTTACTATACCAAAAAGCGGTCTCTGATGGCTTGAATAAACAATTTACTCACATTGGGTTGAGTAGCCTTTAGGTAATCGAAATATTCTAAAAGCTCTATTTTCCTATCCTTACTCAAATTAACACTAGAGGTGGCCACAAAGGTATCATAGGAAATATGTGCTGCACAGATGTATTCAAATAAATATTGCTTACCTCCTCTTTGTAAGAGCTCTTGAATAAAAAGATGGAAATAAGGATGTACTTTAAAGTTAAGTTGTGTAGTCCTACCCAAGGCTATAAATAAATCCTTCAACAATTCTAAGTCAACACTTTGGATCTCAAAGTAGACTTGTTCGGCAATTTGCATGCGGAAAAACAAATTGGTATCCTTAAATTTCGATCCAAACTTCCCATTCCAATCTAAGTCCAAATAAGGCGCATCTTGGGTATTGTAATTGTGGATAAACTCTTGAAGATTGGCTCTAGGTATAGACATAGTTGTTGTAAGGTGTGGCAATATATAAGGTTCAAAATAAGTAGATATACTTTACTTATAAATAGTAAATATCTGAAAAAGAAAGAATAGAAAAAAAAACAGTTGTATTAAACAACTGTTTTTTTTTTATTCTATGTAAATGCTTTTTTACTCAAGGTGTGCAATCAAACCTTCTAAATCTAGTTCTACTTGTTCTGAAGTAGCTAAGTTTTTCAATGTATAGGTGTTTTGTTGCATTTCTTGGCTTCCCACTAAAACAGCAAAGCCAATTCCTTTTTTATCAGCAAATTGGAACTGCTTCCCAACTTTTGCTTTATCAGGGTAAAGTTCTACTTTAATTCCTTTATCTCTTAAAGCCATTGCAGCTTTCATGGCATAACTCATCTCTTGTTCTCCCATGTTTAAGAAAAGAACTTTACTTGAAGCGCTAACTTGCTCAGGGAAAAGACCTAATTCCTCCATTACTAAGTAAATACGGTCTAGACCAAAAGAAATTCCAACCCCACTCATATCTTTTAAACCAAAAATACCTGTTAAGTCGTCATAACGTCCACCACCACCGATAGATCCTAATTTCACTCCCTCAGGTGCTTGTACTTCATAAATGGCTCCAGTATAGTAATTTAAACCTCTAGCTAGAGTAACATCTAAGTTTAAAATAGCACTTTGAAGTCCAATTTGTTGGATTTGTTTACCTACAAATTCCAATTCTTCCACTCCTTTTAATCCTATTTCTGAAGTGCTTAAAAGCTCTTTTAATTGTTCTATTTTTTGTTCAAAACTTCCTGTGAAATGGAATAAAACTTGTACTTTTTCGATTGCATTTGGATCAATTCCCTTTTCAATCATTTCCTTTTTCACTCCGTCTTGACCTATCTTATCTAATTTATCTAAAGCTACAGTGAAGTCAATTAATTTATCACTTGCACCAATTACCTCAGCAATTCCAGATAGGATTTTACGGTTATTTAATTTGATTGTTACTCCTTTTACTCCTAAGCTTGTAAAAACTCTATCGTAAAGACTAACAAATTCAACTTCTTGCCAAAGTGAAGTACTACCAATTACATCAGCATCACATTGGAAAAACTCTCTATATCTACCTTTTTGAGGTCTATCTGCTCTCCAAACAGGTTGGATCTGATAACGCTTAAAAGGAAAGTCAATTTCATTTTGGTGCATTACAACGTAACGTGCAAAAGGCACCGTTAAATCATAACGCAATGCTTTCTCACTAATTTGATTAGTTAGTTTAGCACTGTTTTTTTGCTCTAAATATTCTGTATCTGCTTTAGATAGGTAATCACCTGAATTTAGAATTTTAAAAATCAAACGATCACCTTCTTCCCCATACTTACCTAAAAGGGTATCTAAGTTCTCAAAGGAAGGAGTTTCAATGGGATGGAAACCAAATTTCTCAAATCCATGTCGAATAGTTTGCATAATGTATTGTCTTTTTGCCACTTCCGTTGGAGAAAAGTCTCTTGTTCCTTTTGGAATCCCAGGTTTTTTTGCCATTTTTATATCCTTAAATTATTGATTCTTTTGGCAAAAATACACCTTTTTTTTATAACCCCACTGCTCCTATATACAGATAAATGCACCATAGAGGCTACTTATAACAAAAGGACAAATACTCTTTTTAATATAATTGAATAATTTCCTTACATTTAGGTGTAACTTTTTTATAAAAACAACTACATATAAGTATGTGGAAAATTGCATTTGAAAATATTAACATCGCCCTAGGTAGTATTCGCGGACAATTAACGCGAACCTTAATCACTGTATTTATTATAGCCATTGGTATATGGGCATTAGTTGGAATTCTAGCTATGGTTAGTGCTTTAAAAAACACTTTGATAGAGGATTATTCCTCTATGGGAGCCAATACCTTAACCATAGAACAATACAGTGCCAAGCAGAGAATGAGAAATAATGATACTAAAAAGGTAATTAATCCCATTATCAGCTATCAACAAGCGATGGATTTCAAAAAAAATTATCACTTTATGTCCTCTTTAGTGTCTTTATCTTTTAATGCTGGATCCAATTTGGAGGTAAAAAGCTTAACGGATAAAACAGATCCCCAAGTTGGCGTTACCGGAGTGGATGAGAATTATCTTTCCAATAGTGGATTAATAGTACAAGAAGGAAGGGCATTTAGTTATACCGATATTTCCTCCAATCACTATGTATGTGTTGTTGGAGCTGACTTTGCCACTGGTTTATTTAAAAACCAAAATCCTTTGGATAAAACCATTTCCGTAAGAGGATATAAATTCAAAATCATTGGAGTATTGAAACCTCAAGGTAACTCCTTTGGCAATAATGAGGACCAACAGATATACATTCCTCTTGGCATTGCTAGATCTGTTTTTAACCGTGGAGATATCAACTATACTATTAAAATTTCTGTGGCTAAAGACGGTTTCTTAAACCTCGCTGAGGATAGTGCTTTAGCTGAATTTAGGAATATTAGAGGTCTTTCCCCAAGTGTAGAAGATAATTTTGGTATTGAAAGAAGTGACGATATGATGCGCTCTATGTTAAAGGGAACCGAAACTTTAAATATGGCTGCATGGCTAATTGGCCTAATTACCATCTTAGGCTCCTCTATTGCCCTTATGAATATAATGTTGGTATCTGTAACGGAAAGAACCAAAGAAATAGGTATTAGAAAAGCCTTAGGAGCAACAAGAAGAGTAATTGCTTGGCAATTCTTTACAGAGACTATTATCATTGGTCAATTAGGAGGTATATTAGGAACAGCTCTTGGAATACTAACTGCTTTAGGACTAGCAAAAGTAATGTCTTTCTCCTTTACTGTGCCTTACCAAGCCATCATCGCGGCCTTTATCACAACTTTTATTGTAGCGATTATCTCTGGATTATACCCAGCTTTAAAAGCATCTAAGTTAGATCCTGTAGAAGCTTTACGTTACGAATAACTCCCTTAGTAATAAGCAGATAAATCAAAGCCTAAAATAGCATTAAACTTGGTATACTCTTGATCCAATGGCGCTCTTAATAAAATTCTTTCTTTGGAATAAGGATGGGTAAATTCTAATTCCAATCCATGAAGAAACATGCTTTTTAGTCCATAGGTATCTAACCAAAGTTTGTTTTGCTTATTACATCCATGTGGTCTACTACCTAAAATAGGATGAAAAATATGCTTAAAATGTTTGCGTAGTTGGTGTTGCCTTCCTGTAATGGGATGAGCTTGTACCAAAGAATAACGAGAGGTAGGATGGGTTTTACTCTCTAAGGGTATCTCTACTTGCTGTAAGGTAGTAAAAGTTGTTAGAGCATCTTGTTTTTTACCACTATCATTAGTTAGTGCATAATCGATTTCTCCCTCTTTTGGAGTAAACCCTCTAACAATAGCCAAATAAGTCTTGTTCACCTCTCTAGTGGCAAAGTTCTCATTTACTATTTTTAAAGTCTCTTTATCCAAAGCAAACAAAAGAACCCCGGAAGTTTTCCTATCCAAACGATGTACTGGATATACCTTCTGTCCTATTTGATCTCTTAGAATTTGCACTGCAAATTCTTTAATATCACTGGCAATAAAACTCTTGTGTACCAATAAATCTCTAGGTTTATTGATTGCTACTATATACTGGTCTTGATAAAGAATCTCTAACATTAGGCAAAGATATAAAAAAAGACCCCTAAAATAATAGCTATTAAAGGAGTCTTGTATAAGGTATATTATATATAGTTACTATATAGTACAGTTTAGTTTTCTAAGCATATCAACATGCATGATACCATCTTCATCATAATCTAAGGAAACAGGTTCAAAACCAAAGCTTCCATAAAATTTCTTCAAATAAACCTGGGCACCAATTTGAATATCTTGAGCGCCAAATTCCTGATCTATTTTCTCAAGGGTAAAATCCATTAAAACTTTACCTAGTTTCTTTTGCCTAAATTCTTTACAAACAGCCACTCTTCCAATGGACATTTGAGGATAACTCAAGCCTGGAGGGACTATACGTGAACATGCAATAATCTTTGGGCCGAAGGTAGCAAACACGTGTAAACAACGTAAATCTTTTGCATCTAAATCCGGGTAAGGACATTGCTGCTCTACGATAAACACATCACTTCTTAGTTGTAATATACCGTAAAGTTCCTCATTGGTTAATTCTTCAAAAGACTTGGTATGCCAGTGAATATTATTCATAGTATTATAGAGTTTTACACCAAAGATACTGCTTTTATAAAGACCGAAGTCCTAAAAACACAGTAATATTTGTCTTTTTTACAGGTGATTTCCCCTTTACTTTAATGGATAAAATTTCTTTTTTAAGGAAGTAATCCCTTTACTTTCTCTAGTACTTCTTCCATAAATAAAGCCTCACTTGAATCTGTAGAGGAATTAGTATTGGCAGATAAGCTAAAATTAGGCTGCATCAATACAGTGATTGCAGGTTTAGGTTCCTCTTCAAAGCGATCCAAACCAGCGAAAAATACCTTTTCTTCGTTTACCAAATCTACTAAAGCAACTTCATTAATGGCTGTAGGATAAGCACAATTAACAATACCCAATAAGTTCTCACATTCTTGGAAATCCTCTGTATCTACAAGATAGTGCTGGTAAAAACGGGGGTGTACACTAATGAAATGACTCTGTTGTAAAACCTCTTTCTTTGTCATAGACTCTAGTTCTACTTTAAAATGTACAGAATTAGGAAGTATATACTCATTGAAAAGTGTACTTACTTGAGGGTCGTGGTATACCACATGCATTCCAAGGGCTAAAGCCTTTTGAGCTACTAACTCCCCTGCACTATTCATACCAATAATTCCTAAAGTTTTACCTGCTAATTCAAAACCATTTTTATAGGAGTCGTGTAAAAACTTAAAACTTGTATCTCCCTCTAAAGGCATATTTCTATTGGATTCTTGCAAAAGCCTTGCGCCACTAAAAAGATGAGCAAACACCATTTCAGCTGTCGCATTACTCAAGGACTCCTCTGGCCATATTACCTTAATCCCATTGCTTTTAGCATAATCCACAAGCTCTAAATCAATATTAGTTGTAGCCCACACTATGGCCTTTATATGTCCTAGCTCATCTAGGGTTTGTTTATCCAAATAAGTACCATTTTCCACCCATAAAACGTCTACTTCTTTGTTTTTGGTGTAAGTAGGTAATTGTTCTAAGGCTACTCTCACCTGTAAAAGCTCAAAACCCATTTGGGTTAAGTGCTCAATCACTTGCTGGCTAGTGCCATCATTTAGTAATATCTTCATAGAAATACTCGTTTTTTTCTCGTTACTATGTATAAAAATAGTTCTTATTTTAATCTTAAGCAATATTAGACCAATGTTTTCATATGGTATAAAACTTGGGTTAATACCTCTACACTTTCTATATCTAAAGCATTGTATAAAGAAGCTCGATACCCACCTAAGGCACGGTGTCCTTTAATATTTACAATACTATTTTCTTTGGCTAATTGATCAAATAACTCCTCTTGCTTTGCATTGGCAAACTTCCATGTAACATTCATCATAGAGCGAGAATCTTTTTGAGCAATACCTTGCAAGAAATCTAGCTCGTCTATAGTGTTATATAAAAGATCCGACTTTAAAAGGTTTCGTTTATGCATTTGTTTTACTCCATTTTGACTTTCTAGCCATTGCAAGTTTAACAAACAGGTATAAATTCCAAACACATTAGCAGTATGATATAAGCTTTTATGCTCGATATGGGCTGCATAATCAAGCATTGCAGGTATATCACTTTTGGCTCTTTGCATTAAATCCTTGGAAATAATAACTACACTGACTCCAGCAGGTCCTATATTTTTCTGAGCACCAGCATAAATTAAATCAATTTCTTGGTAAGGGAATTCCCTAGAGTAAATATCCGAACTCATATCGCAAATACTTGGAATATCCCCTTTTATTATTGGAGGAGCCTTAAATTGGGTTCCATAAATAGTATTATTAGAAGTCCAGTGCACATAGTCTACCTGTTGATCCACATAAACCTTAGAAGGTATAGAAGTATACTGGCTTTGTTTCCCATCTAGTCCAATGTCTACTTGGCCAAATAACTTAGCTTGTTGCATGGCTTTATTAGCCCATACTCCAGTATCTAAGTAACATGCCTTTGTTTTTAGAAAATTATAAGGTACACGTAAGAATTCCATGCTTGCGCCTCCTTGCAAAAACAATACAGAGTACTTCTTATCACTAAGTCCCAACAAAGACAAAGCAAGACTTTGAGCCTCTTCTAAAATCGCAATAAACTCCTTGCTTCGATGAGACATCGATAAAATAGAAACTCCTGTATGGTTGTAATCCAAAATTGCTTGAGCACTTTTTTGATAAACGCTTTGAGGCAACAAACAAGGCCCCGCACTAAAATTATGTACCTTAGTTGTCATTGGGATATAATTTTAAAGATTCAATAAAAACTTCAAAGTATCAACATTATCCGCATAATCCCAAAGCTGAGGCATTTGAGTTTGTCCAAAACCTATACTTCCAGGAATTAAATCATTAGAGACAATGCATTGTATTTTTTGCTCATCTTCTTTGAACTGTTCTTGCAATTGCTCTAAGGAATCATAATACTCATAAAACACACTAGAAATAGGAGAACTATAAGCTGTATCTTCTTTTATGGTTAAAAATCCATTGTCTAGAAGTTTAAATTCACTCATTAAAAACACCGCTTTATTGTAATCATAGTTATTGGCATATCTATCGTAATTGATTACTTCATTATAAGGGTACATTCCTTGGAAAAACAAATCAAAATCATATCCTTTTGGAAGGTATAATTTAGAAACGTTACGACAACCTAAACCAAAATAAGTAAAGATATCTTTTCCTAAAGCGATCAGCTCTTCTGGAGTTTCTTGTTGATTTAATACTGCTACAGAATTTCTGTTCTTGCGAATAATATTAGGTACTTTAGAGAAGTAATACTCAAAATAACGTGCTGTATTATCACTTCCTGTTGCAATAACTGCATCAAAGCCATCTAATTTATCCTCTACAAAAACGATGCGCTGTTTAAACTCCGGAGCTTGTAATTCTAAGAAATGAGCAATAAAAGGTAAAAACTTCTTATCGTTACTAGAAAGTTTAACCATAGCTATATTCCCAGATAATAATACACAAATTACATCATGAAAACCAACAAGTGGAATATTACCTGCTAGAATCAATCCTACTTTCTTTAAAGGTTCCTTAGAGAAATCATAGGCTGAACACCACAAATCCAAATTTTCTTGGGTCAGTGCACTCGCCCAAGATTCCACACAAATTAACACTTGTTCTTTAGTAAACCATCCATTGTGGTGTACTGCCGTATTAATTAACTCCTTGAATTGGTGAAATAACTCTTGCTCTTGTGGGCTTTGAGTATCTATAATTGGCTGCTCATGGGTAAATTGGCTCAAAAAACTTCCTAATTTAACAAAAGCATTTTTTTTAACATCTAAATCCATATTGATTTGTTTGTGAATTGTTTTGGGTGTAAATTTGTAGCAAAGTTAATACATATAATATAAAAATATAAGCTATGGCAATCATTATAACAGACGAATGCATTAATTGTGGAGCTTGCGAACCAGAATGCCCTAATACAGCTATATATGAAGGTGCAGATGACTGGAGATATAAAGACGGTACTGCTTTAACAGGTACAGTTGTTTTATCCGATGGCACAGAAGTAGAAGCTGATGCAGCTCAAGAACCTGTTTCAGATGAATTCTATTATATTGTACCTTCTAAATGTACAGAATGTAAAGGTTTCCACGATGAGCCTCAATGTGCTGCAGTTTGTCCAGTAGACTGTTGTGTACCGGATGACAATCATGTAGAGGATGAAAAAACACTTCTAGATAGACAAGCGTTTTTACATAATCACTAAAAATAGAGGCGATATCCATAAGGTATCGCTTTTTTTGGCTCCTTACTTGACTAAGCCAAAGTTCTTCTCCTTTTTTTATACACTTGTTTTTTTTGGTAAAAGGAGCTAAAAATTCACTTACAAATAATACCCTACCCTATTAAAAATCAATTTATTGCCAATTTTTCATTATCTTTATTAGACAAAACAACCCAAGTAAAAATCAATAAAGATGAAAAAGGAAAACACACTATTAGCCTTTGCTGCACTTTTATCTAGTTCAGCCATTTATGCAGGAGGACCTTCCATTTCCTTATATGGGGGAGGGATTACAATTGGTTCACTTTTAGCGGTATATTTATCTTGGCAAAGAAATCATTCGGTCCTTTGGGCTATCTTACATTTTTTCTTTGGCTGGTTTTATGTCATCTACTATCTTTTGACAAAAAAGTAAGTCCATAGTACAAAAAAGGGGATACTTTTTTAAAAAACATCCCCCTACCAAAAAACTAAATAATGTAAATTACTTACAAGATTTATCCGATGGCCTGTCTCCAAGAAGAGCATAGCCTATTAATGTATACCTAAGAAGAGGATAAATGAAACCTCATCTTATTTAAAAATGCAATAAAATAAATTAGCTTAAGGGCGAAAAAGTGTATTCTAAAACAAGTATACCTAAAAGATAAATATCCTCTTGCTTAAAGTAGCAATAGTACATTTCATTAGTAGTGGTAGTGTAGTTGTTAGATAATTGGCCTTTTATACGCGAAAGCAATATCTTTTGAATTAGAAAAAGGTGTTCTGACTTATACTAGTTTACTTTATTTACAAAGTGATATAGCACTTACAGTTGCGCGACAGTTCGTGATTTACACACGATTCCCCATTTTTTTCTTATTCATTGATTAAGATCCCAACGGAATCTCCTTTTAACATAAGGCCAAGATAGTAATTAATTAGATATACCAAAGGTATAAAGATCATTTTTGCGTTTCTTTTAGATAAGGACTATTTTACTATTGTATACAATACCCAAAAAACCTTACATAAAATATTCTCGGGCTTGGGGTAAAAAAAAGTTTTACAAGCAAATAAGTAGAGCTTTTCATCAATTTTAAGGGGAAAAGCCCTTTAATAGAAAAAAAGCATAAAGGAATGCATCACTCTTTTATCTTCTCTTCTAAGCCAATTAAATTGAAAATTATGTAATCAATTCTTCTTATAGCTATTAATCCATTTTTTTTTGTATCTTGCAACAAGTAAATTCTATTTTTTTTAAACAATACCTTAGGTAAATGTAAATGCTACTTAAACCCGAGAAACAATAAAATTCAATAAAACTGAAAATATTTTTCAAAAAGGTTTTGTAAGAGAAAAAAGACTTTATATATTTGCACTCGGTTTTGAAGCCTGACATTTCAAAGCTGAGTAGAAGAAGTAAAATTTAAGATTTAAAGATAAAAGCAATGAGCAAGAGAACGTTTCAACCATCGAATAGAAAAAGAAGAAACAAACACGGTTTCATGGACAGAATGTCTACACCTAACGGTAGAAAAGTATTAGCAGCAAGAAGAGCTAAAGGAAGACACAAATTAACTGTTTCTTGTGAAACTAGACATAAAAAATAATGTTTTTATAAAACATGGCTAAAGGTGTTACTATTAATGGGTAACGCCTTTTTTTATACTCAATCCAAAAGGATTAACAACAAAAACACAACAAAAGACCACAAACACAGCACTAAACTTACTTTTTTTCCTAAAAAAAGTATTTAACATAACAACAACACAAGATGCCTAAAGACAACTCTATTAAAACGGTTTTAATTATTGGTTCAGGACCAATTGTTATTGGACAAGCATGTGAATTCGATTATTCAGGATCACAATCAGCTAGATCATTAAAAGAAGAGGGAGTAAAAGTTATTTTAATTAACTCTAACCCTGCTACCATTATGACTGACCCTTCCATGGCAGATCATATCTACTTAAAACCATTAACTGCAAGATCAATCATTGAAATCCTAGTTGCACATCCAGAAATTGATGCCGTTTTACCTACTATGGGAGGACAAACAGCTTTAAATTTATGTTTAGAGTGTGATGAAAAAGGAATCTGGTCTGATTTTGGAGTACGCCTAATCGGAGTTGACATTAATGCCATTAATGTTACCGAAGACCGTGAGCAATTCAAACAATTACTTCAAAAAATTGACGTTCCTGTTGCACCAGCAAAAACAGCTACTTCTTTCTTAGAAGGAAAAGAAATTGCACAGGAATTTGGTTTCCCGCTAGTAATCCGTCCATCCTTTACTTTAGGAGGTACAGGAGCAGCTTTTGTACACACAGAGGAGGAATTTGATGACCTATTAACTTATGGTTTAGAAGCTTCTCCAATCCATGAAGTACTTATTGACAAGGCTTTACTTGGATGGAAAGAATATGAATTAGAAATTATTCGCGATAAGAATGACAATGTTGTTGTTGTCTGTACTATCGAAAATATGGACCCAATGGGTATTCACACAGGAGATAGTATCACAGTAGCACCAGCTATGACTTTATCAGATACTACTTTCCAAAAAATGCGTGACTTATCTATCCGTATGATTCGCGCTATTGGTAACTTCGCAGGTGGATGTAACGTTCAGTTTGCAGTTTCACCAGATGAAAAAGAAGATATCGTTGCAATTGAAATCAACCCTCGTGTTTCTCGTTCTTCTGCCTTAGCATCTAAAGCGACAGGATACCCTATTGCTAAAGTAGCTACAAAATTGGCTTTAGGATACACATTAGATGAATTACAAAACCAAATTACTAAGAATACTTCAGCTTTATTCGAGCCTACTTTAGACTATGTAATTGTAAAAATACCTCGTTGGGACTTTGATAAATTCCAAGGTGCAGACCGTACTTTAGGATTACAAATGAAATCTGTAGGTGAGGTAATGGGAATTGGACGTTCTTTCCAAGAAGCTTTACATAAAGCTACCCAATCCTTAGAGATTAAACGAAATGGATTAGGTGCTGATGGAAAAGGGTATACTAACTATGACCAAATCATTGAAAAATTAACCAATGCATCTTGGGATAGAGTATTTACCATTTATGATGCTATTCAACATGGTATTCCATTAAGCAGAATTCATGAAATCACTAAAATCGACATGTGGTTCTTAAAACAATACGAAGAACTTGCAATGTTAGAGAAAGAGATTTCTACTTATGAAATTGACACACTTCCAAAAGATTTACTTTTAGAGGCTAAGCAAAAAGGATTTGCAGATAGACAAATCGCTCACATGCTTAATACTTTAGAGAGTAAAGTATACAAAAAACGTGAGGAGTTAAATATACAACGTGTATTTAAATTAGTAGATACGTGTGCGGCTGAATTTGAAGCTAAAACACCTTACTACTACTCTACTTTTGAACCAGAAATACAAAATGCAGATGGAACTACTTATGTAGCAAACGAAAGCATTGTATCGGACAAAAAGAAAATCATTGTTTTAGGTTCAGGACCTAACCGTATTGGTCAAGGAATCGAATTTGACTACTCTTGTGTGCACGGAGTTATGGCTGCAGAAGAGTGTGGTTATGAAACAATTATGATTAACTGTAACCCAGAGACTGTTTCAACAGACTTTGATACAGCAAATAAATTATATTTCGAACCAGTATTCTGGGAGCATATCTACGATATTATTCAACACGAAAAACCAGAAGGAGTTATTGTTCAATTAGGAGGACAAACTGCTTTAAAACTTGCTGAAAAATTAGACCGTCATGGTATTAAAATCATCGGAACTAGCTATGATGCATTAGACCTTGCGGAAGATCGTGGACGTTTCTCTACTTTATTAGAAGAATTGGAAATTCCTTTCCCTCGTTTTGGAGTAGCAAAAACAGCTGAAAAAGCACTAGAACTTGCAGATGAATTAGACTTCCCATTATTAGTTCGTCCTTCTTATGTATTAGGAGGTCAGGGAATGAAAATTGTAATCAATAAAAAAGAATTAGAAGAGCATGTAATTGAACTTTTAAATTCTATTCCAGGAAACACGCTTTTATTAGACCATTATTTAGATGGAGCTATCGAAGCAGAAGCAGATGCAATTTGTGATGGAGAAAATGTACACATCATTGGTATTATGGAACACATAGAGCCATGTGGAGTACACTCAGGAGATAGCCACGCTATGTTACCTCCATTTAACTTAGGTGAGTTTGTTTTACAACAAATTAAAGACCACACTAAGAAAATTGCAGTAGCTTTAAAAACAGTTGGACTAATCAATATCCAATTCGCAATCAAAGACGATATTGTATATATTATTGAAGCTAACCCAAGAGCATCTAGAACAGTTCCTTTTATAGCAAAAGCTTATGGTGAACCATATGTAAACTATGCTACAAAAGTTATGTTAGGACACAATAAAGTAACGGATTTCAATTTCAATCCACACTTAAACGGGTATGCTATCAAAACACCAGTATTCTCTTTTAACAAATTCAAGAATGTAAACAAAGCTTTAGGCCCAGAGATGAAATCAACAGGAGAAAGCATCTTGTTTATCGATAGCTTAAAAGACGATACTTTCTATGACATTTACGCACGTAGAAAAATGTATTTAAGTAAATAAGCATTTATCTTAGAATAAACACCAAAAGAGGTTAGCTTTTTAGCTAACCTCTTTTTTTTGCTATAAACCCTAGCAAGAATAACTCCTTAAGTCTACTTATTTTTTCTATTTTTGAGTAAATAAAAAACAGTAGTAAATTCTTTTCTATGACTATGCAATTCACCATAATTCTGTGTACCCTAGCAGCAATTATATTATTTCTTTTGGTTAAGTTATTTTCAAAAAAAAATAACACCCCACAAGAGGTATTCACTCTTAGGGCTAATAACACTTATTTACAAGAACAAATCACTGATTTACAAAATCAGAAAAGCCACCTATTAGAAAACGAACAAATACAGCGAATAGACAATCAAGACCTAATAGCCACTAATGCTAAAATGCAAATCCAAATCCAACATTTGCAGGAGCTCCTTAATCAGGAAAAACACCAAAGTGGCCAATACCAAGAAAAGTTTGCTCAAGAATTTGAATTATTAGCCAATAAGATACTACATCAAAAAAGCGAGCAATTTACTCAGGTAAACAACCAAAACATCGAGCGCATCTTACTTCCTTTACAAGAGAAAATAAAAAACTTTGAGCATAAAGTAGAACAAACTCATAAAGAAAGTATTGATCATCATGCTGCGCTGCGCCAACAAATTTTTGGACTTCAGCAAATCAACTCAACCATGAGTGAACAGACCCTTAATTTAACCAAAGCTTTAAAAGGGGATAATAAAATGCAAGGGAATTGGGGGGAGATGATTTTGGAAAATGTCTTAGAGAAATCTGGTCTGGAAAAAGATAGAGAGTACTTTACCCAACAAAGCTATACGGATGATAAAGGCAAGCAGCTTCGTCCAGATGTGGTGGTAAAACTACCAGGAGACAGACATATGGTTATTGACTCTAAAGTTTCTTTAGTGGCCTATGAGCAACTTGTAAATACCGATGACCAAGCAGACAAAGAAAAGTTTTTAACCCACCATCTTATTTCTATACAACGCCATATAGATTCGCTTTGCTCTAAAAACTATCACGAACTTTATAAGGGAAGCTCACCGGATTTCGTTCTATTGTTTATTCCTATTGAAACAGCTTTTTCTTGTGCCATCGCAAAGGATCCACATCTATACACTAAAGCCTTTGAAAAAAACATTGTCATTGTTACCCCTTCTACTCTACTAGCTACACTTCGTACTATTGAGTCCATGTGGAGCCAAAGGAAACAAACTCAAAATGCCTTTGAGATAGCAAAAAGCGCTGGTCTACTATATGATAAATTTGTTGGTTTTGTACAGGATTTAGACAAAGTAACCACTAAATTAAACGAAGCCAAACAAGCCCAAGAGCAAGCCTATAACAAACTCAGCTTAGGGAAAGGGAACTTAATTACTTCGGTGCAAAAATTGAAAGACATGGGAGCAAAAGCCAAAAAAAGTTTACAATCCCAAAATTTCATAGATACCCAAGACAAGGAGGATTAATTTTAACGGAATCAAGTTTTCCAAGCTTTTTTTTATTCAAACAAGAAGCAGTACATTTACTAAAGAAAATACAGGCATAACCACCTGTGCAATAACTCTTGTTTTATGATATTTAAAGACATACACCCTGCTGATATAGCAGAATTACTATCCACAATGAAAAGAAAAGACAGAAATCTTGAATTTCTAAAATTACCTGCGGATGTAAAGGTCGAGGTCTTTTCTTTTTTGGAAATAAATGTACAAGAAGAAATCGTGCGTAGTATGACACAAGAAGACTATGCCGAGGTACTTAATAACTTAGAACCCGATGATAGAACGGAAATACTAGAGAATTTCCCTGATGAATTAATCAAGTATTCCATCAATCTACTCAATGATGTAGAAAAGCAAATTGCTTTGAATTTAATTGGTTATAAAGAGGATAGCATTGCGCGCTTAATGACCCCTTTATATATACAAACTAAAAAAGACAAAACAGTAAAGCAAGTACTACAACATATTAAAAAATATGGTAAAAAAGCAGAAACCCTAAACTATATCTATGTAGTTGATAGTCATAACTGCTTAATAGATGACTTAAAAATTGGGCAATTACTCCTAGCCGATGAGGATACTTTAATTTCTCAGTTAATCGACCACAATTTTGTGTCTATTACCACTACTACAAAAATGGAAGATGCCTTTGACATCTTTGAAAAATACGACAGATCTGCCCTACCTATTACCACAGAGAAAGGTGTTTTAGTAGGTATTGTAACTTTCGATGATATATTAGACAAAATAAAAGAAAGAGATACAGAAGATATTCAAAAGTTCGGGGGGATGGAAGAGTTAGATCTTTCCTATACTCATACCCCGCTTTTTGAATTAGTACGCAAAAGAGCTGGTTGGCTAATTATCCTGTTTTTAGGGGAAATGTTAACTGCCTCTGCCATGGGTTATTTTGATGGAGAAATCGAAAAGGCAGTTGTATTAGCCTTATTTGTTCCCCTTATCATTTCCAGTGGAGGAAACTCTGGTAGCCAGGCTGCTTCTTTAATCATTAGAGCAATGGCTTTAGGGGAATTAAAGCTTACAGACTGGTGGTATGTAATGAGAAAAGAAATTGCCTCTGGAGTAATGCTAGGAGGTCTATTAGGAGTTATTGGATTTATCCGAATTCTTATTTGGCAACAAGCTGGTATTTACGATTATGGAGAACACTGGCTATACGTGGGATTAAGCGTATCTATATCCCTAGTGGTAATTGTACTTTGGGGAACCTTATCAGGATCTTTAATTCCCTTTGTACTAAGAAAGTTTGGATTGGACCCTGCAACAGCCTCAGCTCCATTTGTAGCCACTTTAGTGGACGTTTCCGGACTTATAATCTACTTTAGTATTGCTGCCTTACTTTTAAGTGGAAAGCTTCTTTAAGATACCTTAAAATTTGAAATACAAAAAAAGCACATAAATTTACTTTATGTGCTTTTTTTTATATGTCGTTTCTAGATTATAGCATCTATTTTTCTAAAATGAATTTCACTTTTTTCATGTCTGGTAAAAACCATGCAACGATCCCTAAAAGAGGTAAAAAGGCGCATAGGTGATAAATATATTCTATAGAAGTTTTATCGGCTAACCATCCAAGTACAGCTGAACCTACTCCACCCATACCGAAGGCAAATCCATAAAATAGTCCAGATACCATACCGATTTTCTTAGGTAATAATTCCTGAGCGTATACCAATATAGAAGGGAAAGCAGAGGAGATAATTAGTCCAATTAATACAATTAACACCCCTGTCCAAAAAAGACCTACATAAGGCAGTAATAAAGTTAAAGGAGCAACTCCTAAAACCGAGAACCAAATAATGTACTTTCTTCCGAATTTATCTCCAAAAAAACCACCAATTAAAGTACCTAATGCAGTAGCTAGAAGGAACAAAAATAGATAAATCTGAGCATGGGTATAAGTAATGGAGAATTTATCCATTACGTAGAATTGAAAGTAACTTGAAATACTCGCTACGTAAAAATACTTAGAGAAAATCAATACTAAAAGTATTACTATAGAAGTGTTTATTTTTAATTTACTTAAAACTGGCATATAAATCTCTTTGTGTTTTTTAGCCGTCTTATGCGCTAAAATTCCTTTATACCAGGTTCCAATGTAGTAATACACAATTTGAGCTACTACCCCAATTACTAAAAACCATAAAAGATATACTTGAGAACGAGGTAAAACTATCCAGGCCACAAGTAGCGGAGCTAAGGCTGTACCTGTATTTCCTCCAATTTGGAAGATACTTTGAGCCAATGAGCGCTTCCCTCCTGAGGCAACAAAGGATACTCTAGAGGATTCTGGGTGAAAGATGGAAGATCCAATACCTATTAAAACAACAGCCACCAAAATCCAAGCATAACTAGGTGCGTAGGCTAAGATAATAATCCCTATAATAGAACAAATCATCCCATAGATTTGGGAATAAGGTTTAGGATTAGCATCGGTATAATTTCCAACAATTGGTTGAAGTAAAGAGGAGGAAATCTGAAAACAAAAGGTAATCATACCGATTTGAGCAAAATCCAATCCGTAATTATCTTTCAATAAAGGATAGATTGCCGGTACAATTGCTTGAATAAAGTCGTTGAACAAATGCCCAATACTAATCAATAATAAAATAGGATAAACGGTGGTTTGTGCACTGGTTTGCTCTTGCACCTTGCTTTTTAAACGCTGGGCAAAAGAAAATACTTTGGTCATAATAGATAATTATATTGAAGCAACAAATATAAGGGTTAATACCCTGTTGAGCATTAAATTAAAGCTCAAAATTTTTATCTATATGCTTTTTTAGTACATTTACTTTTTACTATCAAAAACAAATACTTTGGAAAAGCACCACTCCTTAAATGAACATAAATCAGCTTTGAAAGAAAACAAAGGCATAGAACAGCCCAATACCACCAATGCTTTAGCTATCGCTAAACTAAGAGCTAAGCGTAAGCAAATACCTTCTACGGCAACGATCATAGAGGGAATCTTAGCTAGGGATAAAGTTTTTTTAAGCCAGGGAATTACATTAATTGAGAGTAGTAATGCTGAGCATCAATTAAAGGCCCAAGAAGTAATTAAAGCTGTATTACCTTATAGTAATAAATCCATACGAATTGGAATTACAGGAGTACCTGGAGTGGGTAAAAGTACCTTTATTGAGGCTTTTGGTAGTTTACTTACCAAATTGGGAAGAAAAGTAGCGGTGTTAGCCATTGACCCTAGTAGTAGTATAACTAAAGGAAGCATACTTGGGGATAAAACTAGAATGGAAGAATTAGTAAAAGATCCCAACGCTTTTATTCGACCTTCTGCCTCTGGAGATTCCCTAGGCGGAGTAGCAAAAAAGACTAGAGAAAGTATTATTCTATGTGAAGCTAGTGGCTTTGATACTATTTTAGTGGAGACCGTTGGAGTAGGTCAAAGTGAAACTGCAGTACAAAGTATGGTAGATTTCTTTTTACTTTTAAACTTACCTGGGGCCGGAGACGAACTTCAAGGTATAAAAAGAGGTATTATGGAAATGGCCGATATGGTGGTGATTAACAAATCCGATGGACAAAACATCGATAGGGCTAGAATTGCTAAATTACAATATAATAGAGCCTTGCATTTATTCCCAAAAAAACCATCAGGCTGGACGCCAAAGGTGCGTACTTGTAGTGCTTTAGAACATACAGGTATTCAAAGAATATGGGATTATATTTTAGAGTATTACCAACTTACTAATGAAAATGGCTACTTTGAGCAAAGAAGAGCCCAACAAAATCAGTATTGGATGATGGAAACTATTCAAGAACAGCTTTTACAGCACTTTTTTGATTCGCCAAGAGTCCAACAACAAATTGGTATAAACAAAGAAGCAGTGCAAAAAAGTGAAGTTTCCCCTTTTGCAGCTGCTCAACAAATATTAGATATGTATTTTCAAAATATAGAAAAAAAGAATTAATCCTCTAAATCCTCATCTTCTACATAACGTTCCATTTCTCTTTCATAGAATTCACCAGCTTGAGCGATTAAATCTTCGATTTCTGCTTCTACTTCAGCTTCTTCGGATTCTTCTATAGTTTCCAAAAACTCCATGTCTTCTTCATTTAAATCAATGATAAAGCGAGGGAATTCTAAGTGCACAATATAGATAGCCTCTGGGTTATCACTATTGTCTGCTAAAACGAATTTAGGTAATTGCATAATAATATGGTATTTAATTGTTTTCTATTAATTTTTTAGAAAGCACATGGAATCGAATGGATAAACAAATAGCAGCTGTGGTGAGTCCAGCTAAAAGTCCTATCCATATACCCACTGCTTTTAAATCGGTATATAAACCTAAGTAAATCGAAACGGGAAACCCAATCAACCAATAAGAAATAAAGGTAAGTACCATAGGTACGTTTACATCTTGTAATCCCCTTAAAGCTCCAAGAATAATAACTTGGATAGCATCTGAAATCTGGAAGATAGCAGCTACTAAAAGTAACTGTCCACCGATTTTAATTACCTCGTGATTGATTTGTGCCGCAGCTATATCGTGATTATCCACAAATAACATTGGGATATAGTTTCTTAATAAAACAAAGATAAGAGCAAGTATAGTATAGGTGATAATTCCCATTAAAACAATGGAAGAAGCCACTACTCTTAACTTGACATAATCTTTTAATCCTCTTTGATTTCCAACGCGTATCATAGCAGCTACTCCTAATCCGCTAGCAAGCATAAAGGTCATAGAGGTCATACTTAAAGCGATTTGATTGGCTGCCTGAGAAACAATATCGATCATTCCTGAAAGCCATACCGCCCCAACAAATAACGCAACTTCAAAGAAGCTCATTAAGCCTGAAGGCAAACCAATCTTACTAATCTTTAAACTCATCTCTTTTTTAATTTCTCTAAAAGAAATATTCTTTAAAAATGGTTTAAAGTCCTCTTGGCTATGTAAAGAAAAGTGCATATATACTAGCATAACTATCCTTGAAATAAGGGTACCATAGGCCGCTCCAATCATTCCCATTTCTGGAAAAAACCAAACACCATAAATCAGTACATAGTTAAAGAAAACGTTAGTTACGTTAGAGATAATGGTTGCATACATGGAATTTTTAGTACGACTTTTACCATCAGAAAACTGTTTGTAAGCTTGGTATATAATCAAAGGCACTAAGCTAAGGGCTACAATATCCAAAAAGGGTTTTGCCAGAACAATCACCTCTTGGGGTTGTTTCATATAAATTAGCAAAGGCTTAGCAAAGAAAATAACTCCAAACAAAAACAAGCCTAAAACACAACATAAGAATAGACCATTGATAAAAATACGCCTACCCTCTTCTACGTTTTTCTCGGCATCACTATGAGCTGTCAAAGGGGTTATTGCCGTTGAAAACCCCACTCCTAAAGCGATAGCAATAAACACAAAACTATTGGCCAAAGAAGCAGCGGCTAATTCAGTTGCCCCTATTTTCCCAACCATGATATTATCAATTACCCCAACTATGGTATGGCCAAGCATAGCCAAAATAATGGGATAAGCCAATTGTATATTATACCTAAACTCTTTAAAGTAGATCGAAAGATTCATTTTTCATTCATTTTGGTGCAAATATACACCCTTGTTTACAAAACACCTTATAATGATAGACAAGAATCTGTGGAAAGTTTCCTTGTTTGGATCTTTGAACAAAAATTTAAGATTCTTGTAGTAAAACCTCTCTATACTGGGCTAATTGTTCTTGTAATTCACTAGAGAGAACAGGCAATTGTACATCAGTATACTTTTGCAACTCCTCTAAGAGAATTTGAGCGAAAATTAATCTACAAATTTCTTTGTTATCGGCCGGAATAATAAACCATGGAGCCCAAGGCTTAGAGGTTTTATTAATAGCTATCTGGTAGTATTTTTGATACTCGGACCAATACTGTCTTTCTTTAACATCCTCTGGGGCAAACTTCCATTGGTGTTTTATATTCTCTAATCTACGTAAGATCCTTTTTTTCTGCTCCCCTCTACTTAAATGGAGGAAAAACTTCAAAATAATTGTTCCATTATTAGATAGGTGCTTTTCAAAACTGGCTATATCGCTATAACGTTCTTCCCAAAGTGAAGAAGTAATCTGATCCTCGGATTGTAAATGAGGAAGATTTTCCTTTAGAACAATCTGTGGATGAACCCTAGCTACTAAAACATTTTCATAGTGACTGCGATTAAACACACTAAACTTTCCTCTTTCAGGTAAAGCAATATAATGTCTCCATAGGTAATCGTGTTCTAATTCAGAAGAAGTAGGCTTTTTAAAGCTTTGCACTACTACCCCTCTGGCATTAAAAGTTTTAAAAACTTCTCTAATTAAACTATCCTTTCCTGCAGTATCCATACCTTGAATACAAATCAGAACGCTATACTTCCCATGGGCATACATAGTATCTTGAAATTTGGCCAATTTCCTGGCTACTTTCTTTAGTTTACGCTCTGCCTTAGAGGATGAATAGTTATAGGTACTTTGAGTAGGTATTTGATCTAAAACAATCGGCTGTTCTACTTTGTATTTTTGGTCTAATTTCATACTATACAAACTTAAATAGTTGCTACACTACAATTTAAGAAAATAAGACTTGTAAAAAAAGTAACAAGAAACTTTTTTAAAATAAAATAACCTATCCCTACAAAAAGCTATAAAAACAAAAAAGCTTACATGAATAGCAACTATCCATGTAAGCTTTTACTTTACATATACCTTAAGAAGGATATTTATTTTTCGATTTCTTTTAAGCTTTCCATTTTCTTGGTAGCTAAAAAGCCTTTAATATCTTCGAAATGCTCGATTACTCTTTTGTTAGAAAATTCAAATACCTTTTCTGCTAACCCATCTAAGAAATCCCTATCGTGAGAAACTAAGATAATAGTACCCTCAAATTCTTTTAAGGCTGCTTTAATAATATCCTTCGTTTTCATATCTAAGTGGTTAGTCGGCTCATCCAAAATAAGTAGGTTATAAGGCTCTAATAAAAGCTTAACCATAGCTAATCTTGTCTTTTCACCTCCTGAAAGAACTTTTACTTTCTTTTGGATATCATCTCCTTGGAACATAAAAGCTCCTAGAATATTTTTAATCTGTGTACGGATATCTCCTTGGGCAATGCGATCTACTGTATCAAAAATAGTTAAGTTCTCATCTAGTAAAGAAGCTTGGTTTTGAGCAAAGTATCCAATTTGAATATTATGACCAATTTCAAGGTCACCTTGGAAATCAATCTCAGACATAATAGCCTTGATCATAGTAGATTTACCTTGTCCATTTTTTCCAACAAAAGCAACCTTCTGTCCTCTTTCTACAACAATATCTGCCTTGTTAAAAACCGTGTGATCCCCATAGGTTTTAGTAAGCTCTTTTACAACTACAGGATATTGCCCTGAACGAGGTGCAGGGGGAAACTTCAATCGAAGGGCTGAATTATCTACTTCATCTACTTGGATGATATCTAATTTCTCTAACATCTTTACTCTAGACTGTACTTGAAGAGTCTTAGAATAAGTTCCTTTAAACCTTTCAATAAACTCCATGTTTTCAGCAATCATCTTTTGCTGCTCTTGGTAGGCTTTTAATTGATGCTCACGACGATCTGCACGAAGTACTAAGTAATCCGAATACTTAGCCTTATAATCGTAAATTTTCCCCATCGTTACCTCAATAGTACGATTGGTAATATTATCTACAAAGGCTCTATCATGGGAAATAACCATTACCGCTTTTGCTTGATTTAATAAAAAGTCTTCTAACCATTCGATACTCTCAATATCCATATGGTTAGTAGGCTCATCAAGTAGAATCAAATCTGGCTTTTGCAATAAGATTTTGGCAAGCTCAATACGCATTCTCCATCCTCCAGAGAACTCAGATGTCTTACGGGAGAAATCCTCTCGAGAAAAACCTAAACCTTTTAATATTTTTTCTACCTCTGCTTCATAGTTAACCTCCTCAATAGCATAGTACTTCTCACTTAATTCAGAAACACGCTCAATAAGCTTCATATACTCGTCACTTTCGTAATCTGTACGTATAGTAAGCTGTTCGTTGATTTGGTCTATTTCTTCTTTCATTGAAAACACACTAGCAAAACTTTTACTAGCCTCTTGCATAACAGTACAATCATCATGAGTAAGTAAATGCTGTGGAAGATAAGCTATAACAGCATCCTTAGGTGCAGAGATGCTCCCTGTACTAGGTTTATTTTCCCCTGCCACAATTTTAAGCAAGGTAGATTTACCTGCTCCATTTTTACCCATTAAGGCAATTTTGTCATTTTCGTTGATCGAAAAGTTCACCCCACTAAACAGTGTAGTTCCACCAAATTGCACAGAAATATCATTAACTGTAATCATATATTTTGTTTTCAATATTAACCCTGCAAATATACTATTACTTTGTATTGGTTCAAGAGTAAAAACTAGGGGAAAACAAAAAATATTTACTAGCTAAAAAACAAATGTGCTATAAAAAACAAAGGGCTGTCTTAACTAGATAAGACAGCCCTTTATGCCATATATTAACGTAAACTGAACAGCTTACTTTTTAGCTTTGGAAAAACGAAGAATTAAAAATCCGATTAATCCTCCAACTCCTGATGCTATTAAAATACCGATTTTTGCTTGACCAGGGAACTCAGGGTGAGCCTGTACATCAAAAGCAAGTTCCGTTACAAATAAAGACATTGTAAACCCGATAGCTGCTAAGAATCCTAATCCAAATAAATTAGTATAGGTCATTCCTTGAGGCATAGATGCTACTTTTAATTTAATTAATAAAGCAGTAATTCCAGAAACTCCAATTACTTTACCTACTAATAATCCTAAAGCAACCCCTAGAGTAACATCACTAACTCCTTCAGCACCTCCCATTGTAAATGGAATAGCAGCATTAGCCAAAGCAAACACAGGCATTACAAAGAAAGCTACAAAACCATGCATACTATTCTCTAAACGCACTGATGGCGGTAAAGCATCTGTAGCAAGATTTCTCATTTTCTCCACGCTTTGCATTTGTGGGTCAGTTAATATTTGAGAGTTATCCTCTGGTTTTCCAGATTTGAAACGATCTAAATACTTACTCATTTTAGAGCTAAAGTAAGCCCCTGGTACGCGCATTGTAGAAGGAATAGCAAAAGCTGCTAAAACCGCTGCTATAGTTGCGTGAACCCCAGAAAGTAAGAAGAAGAACCAAATCCCTCCAATACCAATAATTGCGTAGTAAATTGTATTTCTAATTCCAATAAAGTTACTGAAAAGTAAAACTCCAAAGAATCCAAATCCTAGACCTAAGTTCATCATTGAAAGATCATTGGTATAGAATAAAGCAATCACAATTACAGCACCTAAGTCATCTGTAATAGCTAAAGCGGTTAAGAATACTTTCAAAGAAAGTGGAATTCTATCCCCTAATAAATATAACACTCCTAAAGCAAAAGCAATATCTGTTGCCATTGGAATACCCCATCCATGAGATGCATCTGTTCCTCCATTGAAAAATAAAAACACACTAGCTGGTACCACCATACCACCAATAGCGGCAATAATTGGCAACATAGCTTTTTTAGGTGAAGACAATTCCCCAGTAGTTAATTCTCTTTTTAATTCAAGACCTACCACAAAAAAGAAGATAGCCATTAAACCATCATTCACCCAATGTTTAAAAGAGTGATTTAAAGTAAAGTCATTGAAAGAAAATCCAATTGAATTATTATCCCAAAAATTCATGTATTGCTCTGCCCAAGGTGAATTAGCCATAAAAATAGCCACCATAGCTGCAATAAATAAAACTATTCCTCCAGAAGTAGAGTTATCCATGAACCTTTTTGCAGGATCAGCAATCCACTTATCGGCAATAGTTAGTTTAATTTTGTTTTCCATCGTAAAAATAAATTTGAGGCGAATATAGCTTTTCTAGGGCTTTTAGACAAATTTTTGTATAACAAGTATTCAAAGATACGTCGCCTTATTTAAGGAATTTTAGCAAAAAAGAACCATAATACCCAATGATATTTGACAAAAGCACCAATTATTTATTAAAAAAACTTATTTTCATAAAGGTTATAACAAAGCATTTTTTTTTTATATTTATACTTTAGGATTATAAAAAGGGAATAAAGCCTTTAAACTAATGCAAGCTGAAAAACCACGACAAACCTTCTTTAAGCCAAGGCTTTAAAGTAATTGTTTTCAAAAAAGGGCGATAAGTTAATAGAATAAGTATATTTGTATTTTGAAAATCAAAAATATGGATACTGTTTTAGACTCAAATATAAAGCCACTTGCAAAACCAAAGTGGTTAAGGGTAAAGCTTCCTACAGGAAAGAAATACACCGAATTAAGAGGTTTAGTAGATAAATACAAACTTCACACTATTTGTACCTCAGGAAGTTGTCCTAATATGGGAGAATGTTGGGGAGAAGGTACAGCAACCTTTATGATCTTAGGTAATATCTGTACCCGCTCATGTGGGTTTTGTGGTGTAAAAACCGGAAGACCAGAAACTGTGGATTGGGACGAACCAGAGAAAGTTGCTCGATCTATTAAGCTAATGCAGATTAAACATGCTGTAATTACCAGTGTAGATAGAGATGATTTAAAAGATGGTGGTTCCATTATATGGGCAGAAACAGTTCAAGCTGTTCGCCGTATTAGTCCTGGAACAACCATGGAAACATTGATACCAGACTTTCAAGGGATGACTAGAAATATCGACCGTATCATTGAAGTTAAACCAGAGATTGTTTCCCACAATATGGAAACAGTTAAACGATTAACTAGAGAGGTTAGAATTCAAGCAAAATACGAAAGAAGTCTAGAGGTGTTAAGGTACCTAAAAGAGCAAGGTATTAACCGTACAAAATCGGGTATTATGTTAGGTTTAGGAGAAACAGAAGCTGAAGTTATCCAAACCATGCACGATTTAAGAGAGGTTAATTTAGATGTTCTAACCATAGGACAATACCTACAACCAAGTAAAAAACATTTACCGGTAAAGGAGTTTATCACACCGGAACAATTTGAAAAATATGAAAAATTAGGTCTAGAACTTGGTTTTAGACATGTGGAAAGTGGAGCCTTAGTTCGTTCCTCTTATAGAGCACAAAAACATTTATTGTAGTATATATTTCGCCAGTAAATCTGGCGAATTTCTTTTTTGGATAAGCTTATGAAAAAAACACGCGTTGCTATTAACGGGTTTGGTAGGATTGGCCGAAATCTTTTCAAACTATTAATTAACCATCCAAGTATAGAGGTAGTAGCTATAAACGATTTGGCAGATGCCAAAACTATGGCTCACTTATTAAAATACGATAGTATTCACGGAATTTTAAACTATCCTGTTGACTCTACTATTGATCATTTAATAGTAGATAATCATAAGATACCTTTTACTAGAGAAAGTGACATACAGCAATTAGACTGGAAAGCTTTACAGGTAGATTACGTAATAGAATGCACAGGTAAAAGAAAAACCTTCACTGCTTTACAACCCCATTTACAAAATGGTGCCAAAAGAGTTATCCTATCTGTTCCTCCAGAGGATACAGAAATCAAAACCATTGTCTTAGGTGTAAATGAAGATACTTTAACAGGAGAAGAAACCATTATTTCTAATGCAAGCTGCACCACAAACAATGCCGCTCCAATGATTAAAGTAATCCAAGAGTTATGTGGTATTGAACAGGCTTACATCACCACAGTACACTCCTATACTACCGATCAAAGTTTACATGATCAACCCCACAAAGACTTAAGAAGAGCTAGAGGAGCTGCCCAAAGTATTGTACCCACAACAACAGGTGCGGCTAAAGCACTAACTAAGATATTTCCTCAATACGAAGGAAAATTAGGTGGAGGTGGTATACGTGTTCCAGTACCGGACGGTTCTTTAACAGATATAACCGCTTATGTAAAAAAACAAGTTAGTATAGAACAAATTAATGAAGCTTTTCAAAAAGCCTCTCAAGGTGAGTTAAAGGGCATCTTAAGCTATACCACAGACCCAATTGTATCTGTAGATGTACTTGGGAATCCTGCATCTTGTTTATTTGATTCACAACTTACTTCGGTTTTAGATAAAATGGTAAAAGTAGTTGGTTGGTATGACAATGAAATTGGCTATTCCAACCGTATTATTGATTTGATTTTATATTTCAACACAATAGCTAAAGATAATTAGTTTCGACTTTTATAAAATAAAAAAAGGATACCATTTTAAATGGTATCCTTTTTTTATGGATTAATTTTCCCTAAAGAAAAATTAATTATTTCTTTTCGTTTAATTTCTGGCTCATTTCCATAGAAACTGCAGAACGCTCCATTAAAAGTTTTCCAGCCATTGTCTCTAAAACGATAGTTGTATCATTTAATTCAGCAATTCTTCCGTGAAGACCACTTTTAGTGATAATACGATCACCAACTGCGATATTCGCTTCAAACTCTTTTTCTTTTTTAGCTCTTTTTTGTTGCGGGCGGATCATTAAGAAATAAATAACCGCAAACATTAAAATAATTGGTAAAAATTGTTGTAAACCTTCCATATTGAAATTATTTTAGTTTTAATTGTTTCTAGGAAGTACATTAGCTTTGATCACTAATATCTCCTCCCCTTTTTCTGTATTTGTTGTTAAATTAACGGTTTTTTGTTGCATCCCTTGTTGGGCCTGTTGAAAACGTACTTTTAACACAGAAGACTCTCCTGGTAGGATTGGTGTCTTTTGGTATTCTGGTACTGTACAACCACAAGAAGCAGTAGCTCCTATAATGATAAGCTCACTATCTCCTGTATTGGTTAGTACAAATTCTGTAAAAACAGCTTCATTATTGGCAACATTTCCAAAATCATGCATAGATCTATCAAAAGAAATCTTTGGATATTTTCTAGCTTGAGTGGATTCCTGTTCTACCTTCTTTGCATTGTCTAGGTCTATTTTACTAGATGCTCCTTGATTGTCCTTACAGGAAACCAAAGCCATTGTAAATAAACAACCTACTAATAAACTTTTCTTCATAATTAATTAAAGTAATCCTTTACCAATTTTTGTAATTTTTCCATCTTGAGAGTATGCTTTAGAAATATTATCTAAAACTCCGTTGATAAAAATACTACTTTTTGGCGTAGAATACTCTTTTGCTACCTCTAAATATTCATTTATTGTAACTTTTACAGGAATAGAACTAAAACGAAGCATTTCACAGATAGCCATTCTTAAAATAATGGTATCTAATTCAGCGATACGCTCTGGATCCCAGTTTGGAGTCTTGTCTTCAAACTCTTTTGTTAATTCCTGGTAGTTCAAGATTGTTTTTCTATATAAATCAATAGCGAATTCTCTATCGGTACTGTCTTTATATAATCGAGGAACAAAAATTTGACTATCGTGCTCTTTGATTTGTTTTAACTGCTTCTGGATAATGGTATTTACCACAGGTAGGTCATCTAACCATGTTAGTTGAGAATCTTCGAAAAACGAATAAATTTTTTCATCCGGTGCAATAATATGGGTAAAGATATCTACTACAAATTGACGATCTTGCTCAAAATCGCACTGCTCTAAAGCCATATAGGTTTGGTAGTACTCACTTTGTTTGATTTGCTCTAAAAGCAATTGAATATAAGTGTAGTTTACCTGCCAATGGTTTAATTTGCTTTCTTGTACTTTAGATTCAATAGAAACGGATTCTTCTAAAACCTTCAATACCTTATTGTGGATAAATCTATTATTGGGATTTCGTTCTTGATCTGTAGCTAAATGTTTTTTCTGGCTTAGGGTAATTAACTCCTCTTCTTTCTTTCTAATTTCAGTCAATGTACTGATTACCAACAGGTATAAATCCTGTAGATTTTCAAGACTATGAATTAGAAACTTCTCTCCGGTTTGGATATTGTCAGAGTTACTTTGTTGCATCATATAAAGAGTTTGCATAACTTTTATACGAATGTGTCTTCTGTTTAACATGCTACTTAAGAACTTTTTAGATAAATGATTGACGTTTATATAACGGGGCAAAGGTAAGAAAATATAATTTTAAACAAAGACAAAAAATAGTAATCCAATCTTTTTTAACGATATTTTTAGTAAATAATTAAACTCTACAAAATTCCGTTCTACCTAGAATAGAGTATCTTTGTAGCAAATACACCCAAAATGGTTTGTATTTTATTTAACCCTATTGTCCGTCAAATTTGATTATGAGTGCACTTAGTCATTTAAATAAATATTTCTATAAATATAAAACCCGCTTTATAGTTGGGGTTCTTATTACCATAATTGCTCAGATATTTACCCTTTTCACCCCTAAGTTAGTTGGGGACTCTATTCGTACTTTAGAGGGCTTAACTCCAGAGGATCATGATAAAGTAATTGGAATTTTAACCCAAAATATTTTCTATATCTTAATTACTACCCTAATAGCAGGTTTTCTAACCTTTATTATGAGACAGACCTTAATTGTAATGTCACGTCATATAGAGTTTGATTTAAAAAATGAGATTTATGCTCACTATCAAGTCCTAACGCAAAGCTTTTTCAAACGCTTTAGAACAGGAGACTTAATGAACCGCATTAGTGAAGATGTTGGTAAAGTAAGGCAATATGCAGGTCCAGCTTTAATGTACTCCATTAATACTGTGATACGCTTTGCTGTAGTTTTAACCCAGATGTATATCATATCGCCTGAACTAACCTTTTACTCCCTACTACCAGTACCTTTTCTAGGATACTTTATTTTTAAATTAAGTATTCAGATCAATCACCGTAGTAAAGCTTTCCAAGAAAACTTATCTCACCTATCTTCTTTCACCCAAGAGATGTTCTCCGGAATTCGTGTTTTAAAGGCATATTCTTTAGAAAAAGAAAAAGAAGCGGACTTTGCAGATTTAACCAAGGAAAGTAAAACTAAAAATTTAGCATTAGCTAAAACCAATGCCTTACTAGGTCCTGTACTAATTTTCTTAATTGGACTAAGTAACTTAGTGGTTATTCTAGTAGGTTCTTTAATGTATTTTAACGGGAGTATTCCAGATATCGGGATTATCGCTCAGTTTATTTTATACATCAACATGCTTACCTGGCCAATTGCCTCTTTAGGATGGGTGGCTATGATGGTACAAGAAGCGGAGGCTTCTCAAAAAAGAATCAACGAATTTTTAGACATAAAACCAGAGATAATTAACAACAACGCACCTGTGATTCCAATTCAAGGAAGTATACGCTTTGATAAAGTGAGTTATACCTACCCCGATACAGGAATAACAGCTCTTAATCAAATTAGCTTTTCCCTTGAAAAAGGTAAAACTTTAGCAATTCTAGGTAAAACTGGTTCAGGTAAAAGTACCTTATTGTCTTTAATATCTCGTCTTCATGATGCCACTAGTGGACAAATCTATATTGACAACACCCCTATTGAGGATTTAAATCTAAGTAATCTTAGAGAGTCAATAGCCTTTGTACCACAAGATTCGTTTTTATTTAGTGACACTATTGCCAATAATATCAAATTTGGAAAACATGATGCTACTCAAGAACAAATCATTGAAGTGGCTAAAAAGGCATCTGTACACCATAATATTGAAGCCTTTGAGAAAGGATACCAAACTATTTTAGGAGAAAGAGGATTAACTTTATCTGGTGGTCAAAAGCAAAGGGTGTCCATTGCTAGAGCCCTTATTAAAGATGCGCCTATTTTGATTTTAGATGACTCTTTATCTGCAGTAGATACACAAACAGAAGAGAACATCTTACAGAGTTTAAAAACCCATAGCCAAGGTATTACAACCTTAATTGTAACCCATAGAGTATCGTCTGCTAAAAATGCGGATTACATCTTAGTTTTGGATCAAGGACAGATTATTCAAAGAGGTACACACCAAGAACTAATGGGCACAAAAGGCTATTATAGTGATTTATATCAAAAACAACTCACTGAAAAAGAATTAGTGTAAAAAGTTGGTTTATTAAGTTTTTTTTTAGAATTTTGAAAGCTATATGAACGAATCAATTAATTGATAAGAAGGAATTATGAGAGATAACGAAATGTTAGAAAAAGAGGAGATTTTTTCTAAAGTATTGAGAGCTGGTAGAAGAACGTATTTCTTTGATGTGAGATCAACCAAAGCAGATGACTATTACATTACCATTACAGAGAGCAAAAAATTTACAGAAGACGACGGGTCATTTCATTTCAAAAAGCATAAAATCTATTTATACAAAGAAGACTTTACAGCCTTTAGAGAAATTCTAGACGAGATGACAAATTTTGTTGTAGACAATAAAGGAGAAGAAGTAATTTCTGAAAGACATCAAAAAGATTTCAAAAAAGAATATCCAAAAGAGGAATTAAATTCATTTACAGACATTAGTTTTGATGATATTTAATTAAAACATACAAAAAGAGAGACTGTTTTTAAAAGACAGTCTCTTTTTCATTTTACATCTTTTATTATTTTCTTTCCAAGCTCCACAGAATAAAATCATCTTGTACTCCATTTTCTTTAAATCCAAGACTTTCTAAAGTTCTTGCAGAGGCTAGATTACTAATTAGGGTTTTGGCTGTAATCACTTTTACAGAGTCCTTAGAAAAAGCCCATTGAATTAATCCACGAGCAGCTTCACTTGCATAACCCTTTTGTCGTTCTTGCTTTGTAATGCCATATCCTATATCTATTTCACCTTTTTTATTAGGCTGACCTTTAAAACCAATATCTCCAATTATAGTAGAAGTGTCTTTTTTTACAATTAACCAAGATTCGAAACCACTTGGCTGTACTACCTTTTGTAAATTAATAATGATTCGCTCTAATGTTTCTAACATATCTGCGTCAGGCCAATTAAAAGACCTTTTTAAACTATTTTTTTCCAATAAGCTAGAATCCCCATGGAGTAACTCTTCACACAATTCTATTGTCAAAGGAAAAAGATAAAGACGATCTGTAATAATATTATCTAGCTTCATTTTGTTTTTGTTACTAGGTAAATGTACTTATAAATAAGATTGTTACTTATAAAATGATTCTTTTTATTTTGACAATTCCATAATTTTCCACTGCTCAAATTTTGCATCGGTATCTTTTTTGAACGATTGTTTAAGTTTACGGAACTTTACTTTTTTGTATATTGCGATGGGACAAAAAGTCCTTAACAAAATATCTAGGTTATGAAACAAAAACAGTCTGGTCTATTACAATATATCCTACAATGGACTGCCTTTAGTAGTATTGTTGGAGTAGTGGTAGGTCTGGCCTGTGCATTTTTTTTATTCTACTTAGATAAAGCTACCCAATTACGAGAATACACCCCTTGGCTTATTTTCTTTTTACCCTTAGCTGGTCTATTAGTAGGGGTAATATATCATTACTGGGCAAAGCAAGCCAATAAAGGAAACAACCTTTTAATAGAACAATACCATAAGCCTACTCAGATGATTCCTTTTCGAATGAGTGTCATGGTATTATTTGGTACATTAGTCTCCCATCTTTTTGGGGCCTCAGTAGGAAGAGAGGGTACAGCCTTACAAATGGGAGCATCGTTATCAAGCCAATTACAACGTTTTTTTACTTTTACCACTACTGAAAAGAGAACCCTAATTTTAATAGGGATTAGCGCTGGATTCTCCGGAGTATTTGGCACCCCCTTTGCCGCTAGTTTATTTGCCCTTGAAATAATGGTGGTGGGAAAACTGCAATACAAACAATTATATCCAATTATACTATCTAGTTTTATCGCCAATTGGGTAGTAGCTGCATTAAAAATACCACATAGCCATTACCAAAGCTTTTCTGAAGTAGGCTTTAATCCAAAAAACATCCTCCTTATTAGTCTTTGTGCTATAGCCTTCGGACTAACAGGTATTGCCTTTGTTAAATTAAGTGAGTTCTTAAGTGGTTTATTTACTAAATATATAACCATAAGTTACTGGCGTCCATTTGTAGGAGGAGCCCTTTTTGTGCTTATTATTGTTGTTTTACAAACCGATATCTATAATGGTTTAGGGATTAAAACCATACAAGAGGCCTTTTTAAGTCCAATGCCCTTATGGGTTTTTGCTATAAAATTACTTCTTACTGCCTTAGTCCTATCTAGTGGTTTTAAAGGCGGAGAGGTTACACCTTTATTTTTTATTGGAGCTACTCTTGGAAGCGCCTTGGCTTATCACCTAGGCTTACCTCTTGATGCTATAGCTAGTATAGGCTTTGTTGCTGTGTTTTGCGCCTGTACCAAAACCCCTCTTGCGTGTATTGCTATGGGAATAGAATTATTTGGCTGGCATAATGCTTTATACATTGCTTTAGGCTGTAGTATAGCATTTATAGTTTCTGGCAGACATAGCATTTATAAAAATCAACAATTTGATCTTGAAAATGCTACAATAAAATAGCATAAAAAAATAAATATGGCAACATAAAAGCCATATTTTCAAATATTTAGCGTTTTATTTTATTAAAATTAACAATTCCTCAATAACCCAACTAATATAGACCAAAATATTAGCTACAAAAACTGGGTAAATTCAAAATGTTTACTACCTTTGCCTCGATTTTAGCCCTAAGAACCGGCCTTTCAATAACAGATGAATTAATTTGTGTTTCAAGGGGTGCAAGGGGGAAAATCAAGTCGAAAAAAAATTGTAAAAAATTACAACAAACAACAAAAGATTACATTAAATTTTATTTTATGTTTCACAAAAAATTTCTTAATCGATTTACCTTTGGACAAGTAACTATTGCTTTATCTGTAGTATACTTAGTTTACTCTATTACTTCTTTGGTATTATACCAATCTATAGCAAGTATTGTAAACCTAGTAATCTCAGGATTTATTATGATCCTAATCCTACAAGATTTAGGCCAAACAAAGCATACAATCCGTAAAAACTACCCCCTATTTGCACGTTTCAGATATATGTTCGAAGCAATTCGTCCTGAGATGAGACAGTATTTCTGGGAAGGTGAATTAGATGGAAAACCATTCAATAGACGCGAGCGTTCTATTGTTTATCAAAGAGCTAAAAATGAGAAACAAACTGTTTCTTTTGGTATGCAAGATGATGCTAACCGTATTGGATACGAATGGGCTTCTCACTCTGTTTACCCTAAAACAGTAAAAGACACTAACTTTAGAACAACTATTGGAAGTGATTTATGTTCTCAACCATATAGTGCTAGTATCTACAATATTAGTGCAATGAGTTATGGTGCCTTAAGTAAAAGAGCTATTACTGCTTTAAACGAAGGTGCTAAAATCGGAGGATTTGCTCATAACACAGGAGAAGGTGGAATTAGTTCATACCACCGTTCTGGAGGAGATTTAATCTGGCAAATTGGTACTGGATATTTTGGTTGTCGTAACGAACAAGGTCAATTTGACGGGGAGTTATTCAGAGAACGTGCATTATACCCAGAGGTTAAAATGATTGAGCTGAAATTATCTCAAGGTGCCAAACCTGGTCACGGAGGTTTATTACCAGCGGAAAAGAATACTGTAGAGATTGCTAAGATTAGAAGTATTGTACCTCATACAACAGTACACTCTCCATCGGGTCACTCTGCGTTTTCTAACCCAACTGAATTGGTTCACTTTATTGCAAAATTACGTGAGCTTTCTGATGGTAAACCAGTTGGATTTAAAATCTGTATTGGTAGAAAAGATGAATTCATCAGCATTATTACAGCTATGGTAGAAACAGGAATCTACCCTGACTTTATCACTATTGATGGAGCTGAAGGTGGAACTGGAGCTGCACCATTAGAGTTTATCGACTACATGGGTATGGCTTTAAACGATGCTTTAGTATTTGCTAATAAAACATTAATTGAAAACGGATTAAGAGACAAAGTGAAGATTCTTGCTTCTGGTCGTATTATTTCTGCTTTCGATATCGCAAAAACACTTTCTTTAGGTGCAGATGCTTGTTATAGTGCTCGTGGAATGATGTTTGCATTAGGTTGTATTCAAGCATTACAATGTGATAGTGGACACTGTCCTGTAGGAATTGCTACTCAAGATGAGTCATTATACAAAGCAATTGATGTTACAGATAAAAGAAAACGTGTTGCTGCTTTCCACGGTAATACAATGAAAGCATTAGGAGAATTTATTAGTGCTTGTGGTTATGAAAAACCATCCCAAATTGATCCAAAAACTTTCCATAAACGAGTAGATCACGGTGTGAACAAAAGTTTCCAAGAAATGTACTTCGGAGAATTAGATACAAGAAAAAAAGATAACTAAACTATCTTTACACATAATAAAGGCCGTCTATTTTTATAGTACGGCCTTTTTTTTGAAGTATAACTTTTAAACAATAACTTTTAAATTAGTAAAGCCCTCTTACACAAGAGTAAGACTTTATAAAATTTGTTATATAATACAATATTGACCTGAAAAACTTCTTTATTTGAAGTCCATTTTTTAGTATACTTGCAACTTACCTTCTAGTATTAACCTTTACTTTTTATACAACGTGCCAATTAAAGCAAAACACTGGTTTACCCTTATTTTCTTATCCATTATCTGGGGGTCCTCATTTATATTAATAAAAAGAGGCTTAGATTATTTCACTCCTTTACAAGTGGGAGCATTACGTATAACTTTAGCTGGAATTTTCTTGCTTCCCATTTCCCTTCCAAAGGTAAAGTCACTTCCTAGAAAGAACTTTGGTTGGTTAGTCTTAACGGCTGTCACAGGAAGCTTTATACCAATGTTTTTATTTCCAATAGCCGAGACCCATTTACATAGTTCTATTGCTGGGATATTAAATGCTCTAATGAGTATCTTTGTTATTATTTTGGGGGCAATATTTTTCAGATATAAAACCCAAACAGGTCATATAATTGGAGTAGTATTGTCCTTTATTGGGGTAATTTTACTTTTGCAAAGTCCGGGATCTCATCATGCTGTCCCAAATGAATGGTTGTACTACCTTTTACTTATTATAGCAACTTTAATGTATGCTTATAGCGGCTTATTAACTCAAAAGTATATGGGAAATATCTCCCCTATTCTTTGGACTGCATTTATTGAATTAATCCTTTTAATACCTGGCTTAATTGTACTTATATCCACAGGCTTTTTCCAAACTTTATTCACCCAGCCTGATGCTCTTCAAGGAGTAGGATATGTATTTCTACTGGCATTTTTTGGTAGTGCATTAGCCAATATTTTCTATTATAAATTAATTCATCAAACCAATGCAACCTTTGCCTCTTCTGTTTCTTTATTAATGCCTTTAGTAGCTTTTATATGGGGAATATTTGATGGAGAAATACTAGGGGCTATACAAATTGTAGGAGCAATACTTATTATCGCTGGATTATACTTTGGAGAAAAGAAAATATCCTTTAAAAAATCAAAATAACCTCCTTATAGGATTAAACATAAAAACCCCTGTAAATTATTTATCTACAGGGGTTTTTCTATACCTATTACCAAGATATTTACTGATCTTCGAAAGGTAAATTATCTAAATCAACATTTCCTCCAGAGAGAATAATGCCTATTTTTTTTCCTTGAAACATTGGCCTTTCCTTTATTAAGGCTGCTAGAGCTACAGCACTACTTGGCTCAACAATAATTTTCATGCGTTCCCAAATCAGGCGCATAGAGGAAATTATTTCATTCTCTCGAATACAAATAATTTCTTTCACTCCATCTTTGATAATATCAAAAGTCAACTCACCTAATTCACCACACAGAGCATCAGCCATGGTATCTATCGTTAAGTTACTTTGGATACAGCCCATTTGTAAAGAACGATATGCATCGTCTACTTCTTGGGGTTCACCTCCATAAACCTCAATAGACTCCTTACCAAAAGCTTTACACGCTAAAATAGCACTAGAAAGTAGGCTTCCACCTCCCACAGGAACTATAATAGCATCTAGATCAGGATGCATAGCTAATAATTCAGCAGTAGCAGAGCTTTCTCCTAAGACAACATCCTTATTATTGGCTGGGTCTATAAAGGTTGCGCCTGTTTCTGCGATAATACTATTGCAAATTCTCTCTCTAGATTCCATTGTGGCTAAAGAATCTATAATCTTACCACCGTACATTAAAACAGCATTGCGTTTAACTAAAGGAGCCTCAGAAGGCATAACAAGAGAACACTCTATATTTAGCACCTTAGATGCTAAAGCCAAAGCTTGGGCAAAGTTACCCGAAGAATGTGTTACTACCCCTTTTTTCCTTTGCTCTTCACTTAATTGCAATAGAGCATTAATAGCACCTCTTAGTTTAACAGAACCTGCTCTTTGAAAATTTTCACATTTAAAATACAAATCATTTCCTAGAAAATTTTCAATATGACCACTCTCCATAATCGGAGTATGATGAATATAAGGAGCGATTTGGGCATAAACCCGCTCTAATTCTTGTCTCATAGATAATAATATTCTAAAAAAAACTCCCAACTAAAAGTTGAGAGTTTCTATTATTTGTAGTTTATTTTACATCCATTAATTCTACGTCGAAAACTAAAGTTGCATTTGGTGGAATAACTCCTCCAGCTCCGTTTTCTCCATATCCTAAATAAGAAGGAATTACAAATCTAGCTTTATCTCCTACTCTTAATAAAGAGATACCTTCATCCCATCCTTCAATCACATATCCTTGTCCTAATGGGAATTCAATTGGTTTTTTTCTTGAGTAAGAATTGTCAAACTCTGTTCCATCAGCTAAAGCACCTTTATAGTGTACAGAAACTGTTTTTCCTTTTTCAGCAGCCTTACCAGTTCCCTCTACGATCATTTGGTAACGTAATCCACTTGGTGTTTTTTGGAAACCTTCAGCAATTGCATCTACAGCTGCATCTGCTTCTTTTCTTGCTCCCTCTAATCTCTTAGCTCTATCTCCTTCAAAGTTACGAAAAGCCTCTACTGCATTCCAGTTTTGAGCTTCTTCTCCAACTCTTACAATCTCGATAGACTCAATAGAATCTCCTTGTGCAATTGCATCTACAATATCTTGTCCTTCTACTACTTTACCAAATACAGTGTGTTTACCATCTAACCAAGGTGTAGCAACGTGAGTGATGAAGAATTGAGATCCGTTTGTTCCAGGTCCAGCATTAGCCATAGATAAAACTCCAGGACCATCATGCGTTAATTCTGGGTGAAATTCATCATCAAAGTTGTATCCAGGACCACCTGAACCACTTCCTTGAGGACAACCTCCTTGGATCATAAAGTCAGGAATCACACGGTGGAATTTTAATCCATCATAGTAAGGTTCTCCTTGTTTACGAGCTGTATTCTCTAAGTTTCCTTCTGCTAAAGCAACAAAGTTTCCTACTGTTCCAGGGGTTTTATCCTCTGTAAGTTTTACTAAAACTTCTCCTTTAGATGTATTAAATTTTGCGTAAATACCGTTTTCCATTATTATCTATTTTAAATTTTTACTTCTTTAATTTTATTTAAATTTAATTATTCTTTTTGGAATATAGAAAGAATATATAAGAAATTAGCGATAAGCTAATCCCTCCCATACACAATCCTATCCATCCAAAATGATTATATAACCCTAATCCAAAAGCTGAGCCAAAAGCTGTTCCAAGGAAACTAAATGACATATAGACAGTATTAATTCTATTACGTGCCATAGCAGACAAAGCATAAATTCTAGTTTGATTAGACACATGCACCGTTTGAAGTCCCAAGTCAATAAGAATAATACCTATAATCACCCCCCATAAACTACTAGAAGACAAGGAAAAAACGATAAAACTCAAAAGGGTTAATACAATACCGTATTGAATTAAAGTACTAGCTGAGCCACTATGACCAATCTTTCCAACTAAAGGAGCAGCAAAAGCACCAACGGCACCAATTAGTCCAAAGGAACCAATAATGGCAGAATCATAATTAAAAGGACTATTGGCTAATAGTAAAACCATAGTAGTCCAAAATGCCCCAAATTGAGCAAAAGCTAAACTAGAAATTATTGTAGCATGTCTAAGAACTGGTTCTTGTTTTATCAAAGTATATAAAGAAGTATATAAAGAGGAAATATTTCCTTTGAAATCCGGTCTATCTTTTGGTAATAAAAGTGCGATAAAAACCACTAAAACTACACCTATACAACCAGCTGTGAAAAACATTCCCCTATAACCAATCCATTGACCTATAAATCCACTTAAGGTTCTAGAAAATAAAATCCCTATTAAAAGTCCAGAAACTACTGTACCTATGACCTTGCCCCTTTGCTGTTCATTAGATAAACTAGCTGCCATAGGCAAAAGCAACTGAGGTACAATAGAAAACATTCCAAGGGCGAAACTAACAATTTGCAAGACTAAAAAATCAGACACAAAAGCGCTTAGAAATAAACAAATAGCTGCTAAAATGGCAGTAATACTGATTTGGCTTTTTCGTTCTAATTTATCTCCTAAAGGAATCATTAATAAAATTCCCAATGCATATCCCCCTTGGGTTAGATAGGTTAAGGATCCAGCCCTTGCTTGAGAGATACCAAATTCTTCAGCGATCAGCGGAACAAGGGGTTGACAATAGTATAGATTGGCAACAATAAGACCTGTTACACAGGCCATAAATAAAACATTACTCTTACTTAAACTCATAGTACAAACCTAGGGCTTCTATAAAAACTAGACAAGAAAACAAAGTGTATTTATTTTGGAAAAATCTTCCATTTTAGGTAATTTTTATCTGTCGCTCCTTTTAAATATTTTAGACTAAAGCCTTAGAGTAAAACAAGGCTTTTTTGCACATTAAAAAATAGCATTGTACCTTTGTAAAAATAATAAACAATATGCGCATAGATATCATTTCAGTTGTACCTGAGTTAATCCGTAGTCCCTTTGAAGCTTCTATTTTAAAAAGAGCTATTGCTAAGGATTTAGTAGAAGTACACTTCCATAACTTACGTGATTATAGTACTAATAAACATAAAAACGTAGATGATTACCAATTTGGTGGAGGTGCTGGAATGGTAATGAGTATAGAGCCAATTGACCGCTGTATTACCCATTTAAAATCCCAAAGAGAATACGACCATGTTATTTACATGAGTCCTGATGGAGAAACCTTAAACCAGCAAATGGCCAATAGCATGTCTTTGCTGAAAAATATCATTATACTTTGTGGTCATTACAAAGGAGTAGACCAAAGAGTAAGAGATCATTTTATAACCAAAGAGATTTCTGTAGGAGATTATGTATTATCTGGAGGAGAATTAGGGGCTGCAATACTTTGTGATGCTATTATCCGTTTAATCCCAGGAGTATTAAGCAATGAAACTTCTGCACTAACAGATTCTTTCCAAGATGATTTACTAGCTCCTCCTATTTATACTAGACCTGCTAGTTATAAAGGTTGGGATGTACCAGAGATACTTTTAAGTGGAAACTTTCCTGAGATTGAAAAATGGAGAGAGCAAAAAGCTTACGACCATACACAAGATAGACGACCAGATTTATTGGAACGTCATAAATAAAACCTAGTAGGTAATGAAATAAAATGCCCCTTAGACTCAATAATTGATTCTAAGGGGCATTTTTTGATTGCTTTTGTGTTAGGGGACACAAAAAAACTGCCTATTGACAAGCAATAGACAGCACAATTAACTAGTTACGAAAAAGAAAATAAACTGTTTTAGGATAAAAATTTATTTTTCCTATAATCACTTGGAGAATATCCGGTTACTTTTTTAAACAAACGCGTAAAATAAGAAGCCGAATTATAGTTAAGTTCAAAAGCAATACCTGCAATGTCTCTACTTTTATCTTGTAAAAGAATTTGAGAATGTAAAATACTAATCTCATTGATCCACTGTTTCGGAGGCTTATTAGTAGCCTCTTTCACACATTTATTTAAGTAGTTTTCACTAATGTGTAAAAGGTTGGCATAGAACAAAACATTCTTATGATCGATGTGAAAACGTTGAACAAACTCTCTAAAGCGAAAAGCAATATCTAATTGCCTTGTCATAGGAGTTTTTAATTCAATATCCACACGAATAATTTTTAATAAAATAGTATGCATTAAGGAAATACATACCTCAATGTCCTTTTGAGCGCTATGTAGTTCTTGCTCAAATAAAAGTAAAAGCTTCTTGATCCACTTAGCATTTGCACTACTTAAAACGATATAAGGATTCATGGTAAAGAATTTTATATCATTACTAGCTAAGGCAATATCAGTAATAACCTCATTTTCATAAGCAATGAAAAAGCCTTCGATATCACTAGAAATAGATAAAGTGGCAGTTATATTACCACTTCTAACGTTTATCACCTCTCCAGCTTTCAAATTATAAGCTCCACTATCTAAATACTGGGTCATGTTTCCTTTTGTCAAAAGAATCATGAAGTTAAAAGTAGTACGATAAGGCACAACAGGCATAACAATACCTTGTAGATAATCTTCTAAACGATAAATTTGTATGATGCTTTTATTGTCCAAAGTAGCTTTGTCTACTCCAGGTAAAAACATCTTTTTATATTGAAAATTATTTAAAATCTGAATCGAATTCTTTGACATTGTATGCTTAATTTAACCTAGTTACTACTAGATTGTATTTATGGGTAAAGATACATGGTAAATACAACCTAGAGCAAATAGTATACAATAGATTAATATTAGGTAAACAATCTAATTGTTTTGGCGAACCAATTATCAATCCTTTTAATCGGAAACATAAACCACATAGATAATACAAAAGGAAAGGTTAGAGTAGTTACTCCCCAATCAATTAAATAAATATCTACTACTGTGGCGATAAAAATGGAAATTAACACATAAATTCCATCGCGAATATTATCCCCTCCCATTGCAATACCACATAAAACGGCATTGAAGCTAAATACACCTTGTTGTATTAACTCCTCTGGAGCATCCAAGCTATGAGAAATATAAATACTGATAACTACGGCTGCAAAGGCATATAAAGCTTTGATTGGGCTAGAAATAAACACCCCCACAAAGAAAATTAGTCCGGCCATGGGGCTACCATTAAAAACTACTTTTCCAAAGGCATGGCCTTGAACTAAAATGTCATCCATTTCCTTTACTTGTTCAAAGTGAGTCGGAACCGCTTTAAAACCAAAGGCAGGAATACTTAAGAAAAATATAATTCCCCAACTAGCAAGTACAAATGGGAAGGTATATGCGGGCAAATCCCTCTCCAAAGAATACCGCATCATTAGGGTGGATAAAATCGATGCAAAAACTATAACGAACCAGACCCCTGGACTTGGTTCGAAATAAAACAAAGTAGAGATACCAATTAAACTAGCGTTAAATCCATATAAGCCTTGTTCTATATTATGCTTGTGATAGCCTAGAATCTTAGCTGTCATAATAGCCACTAAATTGGCTATTACTCCTCCTAAGGCCATAATGGTGGAATCGTATAAAATGGCTGCGAAAAACAATAATCCTGTAAAGATATTTGCTTGAAGCATAATTTGCCCAAATCCCTTGAACAAAGATTTATAAATGTGTATCACGTACTGTTTCATAATGCTATGTTTAGCGTGTAGATACAAAAAGAGCTTACTCCTGTGGTAACAAGAATTGCTCCTCCCATAATTTTTGTTGAACTTCCTTGAAAATGCTAAATAATACCTCAGCACCATTACCTAATATACGAATAATAAATCCATCTCCTTGTAATTGGCTTATTCCAAATTCAATATTTTCAAGGTCTTTATAACACTGATGAAAATAATCTAGATAAGCAAGAACGTCAACTTCTTTGGTATTATAGTATAATAAAGTACCTTGGTGTGTGAATCCTTCCAAAAGTCCAATGCTTGAAATAGGCATTTGTTTTGGTTGAAGCAAAATATTGTCTTTTACAACCATTTTGCCATCCACATAAATTCTAGTAAGGTTTTGAAAATGATTGTATTCAAAAACCTCCCCTGAACCCTTTCTTCCACATGTGATGATATCACTTAATAAAAAGTGAGATCCTTTGCTCATATGAATGATGTTTTCGCTTATAAAGGTAGACAAATTTTGAGGAACAACCGGATGGGGTACATAACTAAAATTAGCTCCTTCTTCCATATTAACGCGGGTAACCTGGGTTCCTTTGTCTTTCATTTGGAAGAGTCTTTGGTAAGACTGGGTTTGAAGCTGTAATGTAGCATCCTTGGCTATATCAATTTTAATCTGATGATCATCCCCGTCTAATAAACCAGGAGAAGTACTCATGATCATTAAATAAGCTGCGTCATCCCTTTTATATTGTCCAACAGGAACAATACGAAATGGTGGAGTTACATAAGTATCCTTCATATAGGATCTTCCACCAATTCGTTTTTCAATTTTTATTTCTAAAGAACAAACCATCCTTATCTTACTAAATTTGGTTCCTCGATATCCTCTAAAAGAGCATATTTTTTGATCCATCCCACGATGTTCTCTAAACCTTCTCCAGTTTTTAAATTAGAGAAAATAAAAGGAGCACCTTTACGCATTGCTCTTGCGTCGTTTTCCATTACTTCTAAAGAAGCACCTACATAAGGAGCTAAGTCAATTTTATTGATTAACAATAAGTCACTTCTTGTAATAGCTGGTCCACCTTTACGCGGAATTTTTTCTCCTTCTGCAACATCAATAACAAAGATAGTTACATCTGCTAAATCAGGACTATATGTTGATGAAAGGTTGTCTCCTCCACTTTCAATTAATATCAATTCTAAATTTGGAAATCTACTAGCTAATTCGTCAACTGCCTCTAAATTCATACTAGCGTCTTCGCGAATAGCAGTGTGTGGACATCCACCTGTTTCCACACCAATGATGCGATCCTCTGGTAATAAAGAGTTTTTTGCCATGTATTTAGCATCCTCTTTTGTATAGATATCATTAGTGATTACTGCTAAATCATATTCATTTAATAATCGGCGGCTTAAAGCCTCTAATAAAGCTGTTTTTCCAGAACCAACAGGTCCTCCAACTCCAATTTTAACGTATTTTCTATCTTCCATTTCTTATTTTTTTTTTACGATAAGTATAATCTTGAATACAAATGCTCATGTTGCATACAACGTATATCAAAACCAATATTACTCATTCCAATTAAACTTGGATCTAATTCCAAAGACTCTTTGGCTAAGGTCCATAATTCCTCGTGTAGATCGTACAAAATATCTTGACCATCTAATTGTCCAAGAGGAACTAATTTAACCGCATTGGTAACCATACCAATGGCAGCATTGTAATAATAAGCATGCATTGCTTCCACTAAAGGCAATTCCATTATACAAGCAAACATACCAAACATTATACAATAATTGCTAAATACATTTTTCTGTTTAATTTGTTCTGCCCATTGTTTCACCAATTCATGTTCTTGGTAACGGGAAAATATTTTAAATAAACGCAATCCCAGTTTTTGACTTCCTACTCTAACTTCCATCGGACCTTTTAATGCATTGCATTCATCATCCAAATCTAAAAGTGCTTGAAAATCTCCCTTTTCACAAGCTTGGTAGGCTAATTTCATAAGGGCTGCGTCATTGTACTTAATGTTGTACCAAAGATTGTTACTGATATATTCTTGGGCAGAATCCTTATCCTTAACTAATCCATTTTGTACATAAGTCTCCAAACCATTGGAATGGGTATATCCACCAATTGGTAAGGTAGGATCCGCTAAATGTAGTAATCGTCCTAAAAATTTATTATTCATTGTTTGATTGTTTAATAGACATAATAGTTTTATTCATTTTAAAAGTAAAACGTTTATTATGACTTGGATCCACATTAGCATTGAGTTTATCTTCTAAGACACACTCCTTTAACTTTGGTTGAAAACCATTTTCTAATAACCACTTATTAATTGGTCTTTCATAGGGCATAAACAAAACATTGCCTTTAACAAACAAAGGTAAATGTTTATTGCCAACTTGATAGGCAACATAGCTTAAATCCATTAAGTTTTCTAATTCTACCACAATAGTTTCACAAGGTAACACCTGTACTACTACTAGAGAATCTGGAGTATCTATTAAAACATCACCATGTTTTAACTCTTGTCCTTTACCAAAAAAACGAATTGCTACTTCTTTGCCACTTTGTGTAATTAAGCGTTGAATCCTTTTATTGGCACAAAACCACTCAATAGCTAAAATATCCGCCTTTGGATCGTTTAGTTTTTCAGGTGCGTTATAAAGTGCTTTGGAAATGATCATAATTACCTTGGGTTTGGTTTAAAAAACCAAGGTGCAGTAGTACTGCACCAGGGCCTTTATTTTTTTATTAAAACAAGAAATATCTTTGTCCTAAAGAAACCTCATCAATAGGAGCACATGTTAATACCTCTCCATCTACACTTACTTGGTAGTTTTCTGGATTAACGATAATCTCTGGTGTTGCATTATTGTGAACCATATCATTTTTAGAAATATTTCTACAGTTCTCTACAGGTAATAATGTTCTGTCTACTCCGTATTCATCTTTGATTCCGTTTTCTAAAGAAACTTTAGATACGAAAGTAAAGCTAGTTTTAGTAGCTGCTTTACCTAAGGTAGCGTACATAGAACGTAAGATGATTGGTTGAGGCGTAGGAATAGATCCGTTAGCGTCTCCCATCTTAGAAGCAGCAATCATACCACCTTTTAAGATCATCTCTGGTTTAACTCCAAATAAAGCTGGTTTCCAAATAACTAAATCTGCAATCTTTCCAGGCTCAATTGATCCAACATAGTTAGAAATACCGTGAGCAATAGCTGGGTTGATAGAGTATTTAGCTACATAGCGTTTAGCTCTAAAGTTATCATTTTGGTTTTCTTTATCCTCTGGTAAGAAACCTAATTGTTTTTTCATTTTATCGGCTGTCTGCCAAGTTCTAGTAATAACCTCACCCACGCGGCCCATTGCCTGTGAATCCGAGCTCATAATACTAAATACTCCGCGATCTTGTAAAATATCCTCCGCTGCAATAGTTTCTGGACGAATACGAGAATCAGCAAAAGCAACATCCTCAGGAATGTCTTTACTTAAGTGGTGACATACCATTAACATATCTAAGTGCTCGTCAATTGTGTTTTTTGTAAACGGACGAGTTGGGTTTGTTGAAGCTGGAAGTACGTTAGGGTACATAGCAGACTTAATAATATCAGGAGCGTGACCACCTCCAGCACCTTCTGTGTGGAAAGTATGGATTACACGTCCATTAATAGCTTGCATAGTATCTTCTAAGAATCCTGCCTCGTTTAATGTATCCGAGTGAATAGCTACTTGTACATCATATTTATCTGCAACAGATAAAGCTCTATCAATAGTAGATGGAGTTGCACCCCAGTCTTCGTGAATTTTAACTCCTAAAGCACCTGCTTTAATAGATTCAATGATAGGTTCTTCTGTACCAATATTACCTTTACCAAAGAAACCGAAGTTCATAGGTAAATGATCTGTAGCTTGGAACATACGTTTTAAATTCCACTTACCTGAAGTAACTGTTGTAGCTAAACTTCCATCAGCAGGTCCTGAACCTCCACCAATCATAGTAGTTAAACCACTATATAAAGCTGTTTCAATTTGAGTTGGGCTGATATAGTGAATGTGGGTATCAATTCCTCCAGGAGTAACAATCATTCCAGCAGCTCCATGAACCTCTGTTGCAGCACCAATAATCATATTAGGACTAACACCATCCATAGTATCTGGGTTACCAGCTCTTCCTACTCCAACGATTTTACCATCTTTAATTCCGATATCTCCTTTTACAATACCCCAGTGATCTAAGATAATTGCTCCAGTGATAACCATATCTAAAACCTCAGGTCCATCTAAAGCTGTAGAAGACTGTAACATACCGTCACGAATAGTCTTTCCACCACCGAATTTACACTCATCTCCATAGCTTAAGAAATCTTTTTCTATTTCAATGATTACTTCTGTATCTCCAAGGCGAACGCGATCCCCAACTGTAGGACCGAAAATCGCACTATAATTTGCTCTATTAACCTTTAAACTCATACGTTCTTATTTTTAAAATAGTTTTTCTCAGCTTTTTTCAAAGCCTCTACTTTAGCTTGTTCAGAAATTGTTTCTCCATTTACTAAATCATTGTGACCGTAGATTTTACGCTCACCTGCAAAAGGAACTAAGTTTACAACCAATTCTTCCCCTGGTTCGAAACGAACCGCAGTACTTGCAATGATATTTAAGCGTTTTCCAAAAGCTTTCGCTCTATCAAACTCCATTTGTTTGTTAACTTCGAAAAAGTGGTAATGAGATCCTACTTGAATAGGTCTATCTCCAGTGTTTACTACAGTAATTGTAGTTACCTCTCTACCTTCGTTACAAATCACATCTTCCTGTTTCAAAATGTACTCTCCTGGAACCATAATTTTGATTTTTTTTTAATTATCTAATTGGATTATGTACTGTTACAAGTTTAGTTCCATCAGGAAATGTAGCCTCTACTTGCACATCGTGAATCATCTCTGGTACTCCTTCCATAACGTCTTCACGTGTTAGAATAGTAGCACCATATTGCATTAGCTCTGCAACAGATCTTCCGTCTCTTGCTCCTTCTAATAATTCACTACTAATAAGGGCAATACATTCAGGATAGTTTAATTTTAATCCTCTAGCTCTACGCTTTTTGGCTAACTCTCCCGCCAAATGCAACATAAGTTTTTCCGTTTCTCTTGGTAATAAGTGCATACCGAAATAGTTTAAATATAGTTAAACAATAAGAAATAACATCACACGAACTTTTCGAAGAGTGTATCTCTTGTATAATAAAAAAATAATTTTTGTTCTTAAAAAAAGGACAGTTTTTGTCCATCTAATTTACATCTTTTGTCATTTAAATGCAAAAAATTGATACTGAGATATTTATTTATTTTTTAAGTAAATAGTCCCAAGGATCCTTTCTTGGCTATAAAATGCAAAAAAACAATTAGACCAAACTAGATAGAACTCTAAAGTAAAGAAGCCCCTGTTTGTAATTTAGGCGATCTGTGATACAGCTCACCCTTAATCTATATATGCGAAGATTGCTATATAGAGATACAAAACTCCAAAGCTTTAAAGCCCTAAAAGGCCTTTGCTTTTGGAATTTTTGTTCCAAAAATAATACTAAACACACCATCACCTGAGATAAAGCCCCAGTAAACAAACTGTCTACAAGCTTAGCTTTTGGCGATATTAAAAAAGTATTTGGTGTCATTAATTTTGTATTATTTCTGTTTTATTTTCTTTGGCAAATATAGGCCATAAAAGACTGTGCAATCTAGCACAAATCTTGACTAGAATAGCATAAAAACCCATTTCTATTTTTCGCATTATGCAATTTTAAAAAAAACAAGCATTTAAAAGACATATCTTATTTAAAATCAATATAATAAGAATAAATACCCTACTACACAAGGAATAAAAAGGACTACATTTTCTTTTAAAAAAAGTATATTAAAGGAACAAATTGGCAATTTTAAAGGTTTTTATTTACACTTATTCACAATTCTAGCTCCATATGAATAGTAGTAAAATTTCCTTCTTGGGTCTTTTTTATAGTAGTAAAGCCTTGTTTATGCCAGAATTCTACAGCCCCTGGTAAAAAGGGATGTGTATGTAAATAAAGTACTTCTATCCCCTTTTCTTTAGCAAGCTTTATCAGGGATTGAACCAATTCTTGTGCAAAGTGGTTTCTCCTATATTCAGGTTCTATAAATAACCGTGCCACTTCCACACATATTCTACCTTTATAATCCAAATAAGCAAACCTATCCTTATAAGGCATCATACCAATTGTACCTATAATAGTATTATCCTCTAAGGTAGCTTTCAAAAAAGCTCCTGTTGTAGACTCTACATAATATTTACTAAATTCTTTTAAATCAAAAGGAACTATTAATGGATCAAGCATAGGAAATAAAATAGCCCTGAAATGCTTTACATACTCCAAAATAGCGGGTAAATCCTTATTGTCTACTCTTTGGATATTAATTTTAGTCATTTGCATCATCTTATCTAGAAGGGAAGTATAGTAAATGCTCTTTATTTTGGATACAATCAAGCTTTATCTTATATGTTTTTTCTAATTCCTGATGAATTTCTTGGGGATCTAAAATGGATAAATCCACTAAATTCCCTTTTCTCATCACAAAAAAATCATCTCCATACATCAGAGCTAAATTAGGATCATGCATTACACAAAGTACAGTTGTACCTTGGTCTGCAAGGGTTCTTAGAACTTGTAAAACTTTGACTTGGTAGTTTAAATCCAAGTGATTAGTTGGCTCATCTAAAAGCAAAATATCTGGTTGTTGTACCAAAACCCTACACAATAGAACCAATTGTCTTTGCCCTCCTGAGAGCTGGGTATATGGCTTATCTTTTAAATGATATAAGTCGAACTGTTTTAAAATACGATCTACCATATCTAAATCCTCTTTTTGGGGAGAGAATTTAAAAAAAGAACTACGACCTGTTAGAAGAACATCTTTCACTTTAAAAGGAAAGGTAGCTTGGTGAAATTGGTTTAAAAATCCAATGCGAACTTTGGTTTTATCTCCAATTTTCAAATCTCTTCTTTGTATATTATCAATAAAAACATCGCCTTTATACTTGTTTTGCAAACCAGTTAATACGCTAAACAAAGTAGACTTACCTGAGCCATTTCTACCCAGTATAACGCTAAAAGCTCCTTTACGAAAAGAGCCACTTACTTGTTTTAAGATAGGTTCCTTTCCATAAGAAAACTCTACATTGGAAAGTTGTATAATCGCCGAATTAATCATTGCTGTAAGTTATTAAAGCTTTTTTTCATCAAATAAATAAAAATAGGTGCCCCGATTATCATGGTAAACACACCAACAGGTAATTCAAAAGGCATCACTGTACGAGAGAATAAGTCAATAACAAGTAAAAAGCATCCACCTATAGAGATATTTGCCCATACACCAACTCGATTATCAGGTCCATAAATCATTCTAGAAATATGTGGTACAATTAATCCAAAAAGACTAATTACTCCAACTGCGGCAACACTAGCTGCTGTAATTAAAGTAGCTGCTGATACCAAGGCTATTTTCAAATAAAAAGGATTTATACCCACTGCTTTAGCTTCTTGATCTCCCAAAGAAAGTAAGTTTAATCTTGCCCCTAGCCCTACAATACAACCTAATCCTAATGCAATAGGCAAAATAGATTGTTGCACCTTTGACCAAGAGGCAGTATGTAAATTCCCCATTGTCCACTGAATAATGGCCTGTAATTTATAAGGATCACTGATATACTGCAATAAAGTTAATAGGGCAGTAAAAATACCTGAGATGATAATACCCGATAAAACCACACCTACAATAGAGGCTTTTTGTCCAACGTAAGAAATACTATAGGTTAACACCACAGCGATTACTCCAAAGACAAAAGCGGAAATATTCAAACTAATAATTGGAAATAACATAGCAAGAGCGGCTCCAAAGGCTGCTCCTGAAGAAATACCCAATGTAAAAGGATCTACAATAGGATTGCGAAAAATAGCTTGTAAAACTCCTCCAGCACTAGCCAAAGAAGCTCCTACTAGAAAAGTAAGTATCACCCTTGGTAATCGAACATTCCATAAAATTGTTTCTGCTGGGCTCATCGCTTTAGAAGACGAGCTAAATAATAATTCTTTAGTGTAATGTATAAACTCTACAATGGTAGTGTTCTTAGTAGATCCAAGTAGGATGGAAATAAACATAATAGCAAGTGGTACTATCCACAAGGCATTGTATTGGAGTATTTTCTTCATCTACTCTTTTATTTTAAATAGAAAAAATCCATATCTTCTTTAATCTGCTTGTCAAAGTCATCTTGTTGCCACACTTGGTAACACCACTGTTTAAGCTGTTTGGCAAATAATAAAAATTTCACCGTATGAGGATCATAGGTAAAGGAAGGTTCAAGGGAATAAACTTGTTTATTTTCTACACAAGGCAAAGACGCTAATTCCTTCATAGAATACACATCACTTGGTAAAGTATTCCAAACTACAATAAGATCTGGATTCCATAAATACAAAGATTCTGCTCCAATATTTGGCGCTTCTAATTCTAAAGGACAAGCATTAGTTGCTCCGGCTAATTCAATAACCATATCAATTAAGGTACCTTTTCCCGAGGTAGACAACACTCTGTTATTACTCCAAGCGTAATACACCTTTTTCTTTACATCAGAAGAATACTCCTGCATATTTTTTAAAGAAGCTTCTACATAATTGGTAACTTCTTTAGCACGTTGTTGTTTACCTAATAACACACCAAGACCGGTAATTTGATCTAGAATATCTTCTTTATTTTGAGACGAAACTCTATAAATTGGTACTCCAAGAGTCTCTAATTGCTCAATACTTTGGGTATCATCTTTGAAGCAAACCACAAGATCTGGCTCTAAGGCTAAAATCATTTCCATATCACTACTTCTCCCATTAAAGGTAGGGGTAGCTATGGTTTTATTCTTTATACGAGTATCTATAGAGGATAGAAACATAAACTTATCCGTGTATTGATATACCGTAGAGGGAATACCTACTAATTTATCCTGTGCCCCTAACATATAAACATGATCGACAACAGAATCAAAAAGCACCACAACACGCATAGCTACTGTATCTAAAGTAACCCTTTGGCCACTAGCATCTATAACACTATACTGGTTTTTTATCTCTAAAGGGGACTCCTTTGCTTTATCCTTACAACTATAATTTATCATAGTTGCAACAATACACAAACACAATACGATACTCCTATACATATATTTTATTTTAATTGCTTTTGCAAAAGTGCATGGGGATGTAATATCTCTTGTACTAAGGTAATTTTATCTGAAAATTTATTTTGTAATTGTTCAAATAAATTCCCATCATATCCCACTAATAAACAATCCTTTGCTGCATTGGTAAACAAGGGCAAATGCCTATTGCCAATATAGTAAGAAAAATCCACTAATTCTCTAGGGGTATACCCACTAAAACAAATAGTTAAACAAGGCTGAATAGCAATTTGAGCAATCAATTGATTACCACTATATAACAAATCACCGTTTTGCCAGTGTCCTTTAAAGTTCTTCTCTAATTTGATACTACTTCCATTAGAAGCGTCTCTAAGAAAAAAGCTTTTTTGACTCTCAAACCATTCAATGGGCAATACTGCAATACTAGGATCTAAAACCCTAGACGTGCTAGGGTTTATATGATCTATACTTATAGGTAAACCAGACATATTATAGGTTTTGGCTTTGCTCCTTTTTAAGGGCAACTCTTTCTTTTAACCAATCACACCACTGGTCCATACCTTCACCTTTTAAAGTACTAATAGTGATTACTTCAATATTAGGATTTACCTCTCTTGCATCTTTAGTTACAGCTTCTACTGAAAAAGGAACATAAGGTAAAAGGTCTGACTTAGAAACTAGCATTAATTCACTAGTTAAAAACATTCTTGGATATTTCTTCGGCTTATCGTCTCCTTCTGTACTAGCCAATAAAGTAACTCTATAGTCTTCTCCTAAATCAAAAGCAGAAGGACATAAAAGGTTACCAACGTTTTCAATAAATAATAAGTCAATATTACTTAAGTCCATATGATCTAAAGCTTGTAAAATCATTTGAGCTTCAATGTGACACATACCACCTGTAACAATCTGTAAGGCGTTAAGACCAACCTCTTTCATACGCACAGCGTCTCTATCGGTTTCAGGATCCCCTACTAAAACACTAATGTTTAGTTCTTTTCCTAGGCGTTTACCTGTTTCTTGCATTAAAGTAGTTTTCCCAGATCCTGGAGAAGAACATACGTTAATCACACATATTCCCTTTAATTTTTCGCGAATAGCGTTAGCCACAAAATCATTGGCTTTTAATAAATGTAAAGTAGTGTTATCACACTGTAACGAACCTACACGGTTTCCAAGACTTTTAGGATTTGACATTGTTATAATTATTTAAGATTGTTTGAAAATTACTTTTGATATAAATAGTTCGTCCCCTTGTACAATAGTAGAGCTAGGCTCTCCACAAGGACAAACAAAACGGTGATACTCCACTTTAAAATCTTTTTGACATACCTGACAATGGGCCACAATATCTTGCACTACCACCTCTAAATCCATTTCCTTATACTTTTGCGCATTGTCTTGTAAGAAAGCATTAAAAGCATTTTGAATTAAAATAGGCTGAACATTGGAAAGTAAGCCTGCTGTGATTTCAATTTTTACGATATCCTCCACCTTTGCCTGATAGTTCTGTTCTAAAGTGGTAAAAATATCTTTTACTATGGATAATTCGTGCATAACAAATAGGATTATCTAGTTATTTTACTGTTTTATTTTTGATTTAAAGCCCCAAAAACCTCTATCTTTTGTGGACTACAAAGAAGAGTTTTGTATTTTTAGGATAACTTATTTTTTGATATTGCATACCTTCCACACTTTTCTGGAGGATAACTACATGGCTACTAATACCCTATGTATTGCTTTTAAAGTGTTTATTGTATCAAGGAATTTTGCCTTTTGAAAAGCAGTGTAATATATCACCCTTTAAAAGGGGGCTTAACACAGGACAAAACTACCATCTAGGCAAACGCAAAAATAGTACAAATCTTGACTAATATACCATAAAATCCGCTTAGACCTACTATTTTGTATACCTTCTAGAATCACTTTTAGCTAATAGATTGATTAGCAAGTATTAAATTACTTAAAAAAATAAAATTACCCTAATTTAAAAGAATAAAGTTTTCTTATTTTTTTATTAAAAACCTCATCTAAAAGTTAGCTAACCCTTTTAATTACAATAGTTACACAACAATTCAACCCTGAAAATAAAGCACTTAAAAAAAACCTATAAAATAGCACTTTTCGACCCTTAAATCCCGTCAAGCAAAAATAGGCTTTCCTATCCTCTTATAGTAATAAAATGCAGTTAAATAGCTTTTACTTGCCTTTATTTTCTATTATTACCTGACTAAGCAACACCCTAACAAACTACCTTACAACAAGTTAAATACACAAAAATATTCTTTTGTATTTCATTTTTATGGTTTGTATTTATATTTAATTTTTTATCTTTGCACCTGATTTGGGCTAACCTCTGGCGAGGTCCGTGTATGTTACCCTAGACAAAAACAATTTATACATTATAAAAATGGCAGATTTATTAAAATTCGTTCAAGAGGAATTAGTTGCTAAGAAAGACTTTCCTGAGTTTGGAGCTGGAGACACTATCACTGTGTACTACGAAATTAAAGAGGGTGAGAAAAAGAGAACTCAGTTCTTCAAAGGAGTAGTTATCCAAAGAAGAGGTTCTGGATCTACAGAAACTTTTACTATCCGTAAAATGTCAGGTAACGTTGGAGTAGAGCGTATCTTCCCAGTTAACATGCCAGCTTTAGAGAAAATCGAAGTTAACCAAAGAGGTAAAGTTCGTAGAGCTCGTATTTTCTACTTCAGAGAACTTACAGGTAAAAAAGCTAAAATCAAAGAAAGAAGAAGATAATTCACTTTCTCTGAGAAATAAGAAAAGAGATTACAATAAATATTGTAATCTCTTTTTTTTGCCTTTAAAATATAGGATACAAAAAAAGCTATTGACTTCTCAATAGCTTTTTTTATTCATACTAAAGTACAAAACGTATTTCTTACTTAATATAGTGAATTGGATTAGCAGATTCTTGACCTTCTAAAAATCCTTGTTCATTCATCCATTGTTCGCTATAAATTTTACTCATATAACGAGATCCGTGATCTGGGAACAATACCACTACTACACTGTCTTTATCAAACTCTCCTTGCTCAGCATATTGTCTAGTAGCTTGTAAAGCTGCCCCTGAGGTATACCCTAAGAATAATCCTTCTTTAGCAGCTAATTCTCTAGCGGCTAAGGCTGCATCTTTATCCGTTACTTTAATAAACTTATCAATCACAGTAAAATCAGTTGCCGTAGGAATTAAATTCTTACCTAGACCTTCGATTTTATAAGGGTGAATTTCATTTGGATCCACTTCCCCTGTTTCATGATACTTCTTTAAAACAGATCCGTAAGCATCTACTCCTAAGATTTGAATAGCTGGATTCATTTCCTTTAAGTATTGTGCTGTACCTGAGATAGTACCACCTGTACCTGAACAACAAACAAAATGAGTAATCTTACCACCTGTTTGCTCCCAAATTTCTGGTCCAGTTGAATTATAATGAGCTGCTGTGTTTAATTCATTAAAATATTGATTAATATAAATCGAACCTGGCAACTCTTTATGTACTCTTTTAGCTACTTCATAATAAGATCTTGGATCATCTGCAGCTACATTAGCAGGACAAACATATACAGTTGCCCCCATAGCGCGTAACATATCTATCTTATCTGGAGAGGACTTATCACTTACCGATAAAACACATTTATACCCTTTGATTGCACTTACCATAGCAATACTAAATCCAGTGTTACCTGAAGTAGTTTCCACAATAGTGTCACCTGGTTTTAAAATACCTTTTTTCTCAGCTGCTTCAATAATGTGTAAAGCAATTCTATCCTTAGCCGAATGTCCTGCATTAAACGCCTCCACTTTTGCAAAGAAGTTCCCTTCTAGGTTTTGTGTTACTCTATCTAATTTAACAAGCGGTGTGTTTCCTACTAATGATAATATATTATCAAAAGCTTGGATTTCCTTTTTCATATATATGGTATTATTTATCAGAGTTTATAAAACTCTTATTATTTACTAGCAAATTTACAAAATTTATTATTTTGTTATTCCCTCTAAAGCAAACATAAATGCAAATTCCTTAGCAACTTCCTTTAAAGCCTCAAATCTTCCCGAAGCTCCTCCATGACCTGCTTGCATATTAGTATCTAAGAACAACTGCTTATCGTTGGTTTTTAATTCTCTTAATTTTGCCACCCACTTTGCAGGCTCCCAGTATTGCACTTGAGAATCGTGTAATCCCGTTGATACATACATATGAGGATAATCCTGACAAGTAACATTGTCATAAGGAGAATAACTAAGCATATAATCATAATACTCTTTATTGTTTGGATTCCCCCATTCATCATACTCTCCTGTAGTTAATGGAATAGTGTCATCTAACATAGTAGTTACTACATCCACAAAAGGCACTTGAGCTATAATCCCACGATATAAACTTCCCGCCTGATTTGCTATTACTCCCATTAACATACCTCCAGCAGAACCTCCTTGAGCATATAATTTCTCTGGATTAGTATATTTTTGATCGATTAGAAACTCTGAACAAGCAATAAAATCATTAAAAGTATTTTTCTTGTGTAACAACTTACCATCTTCATACCAAGCTCTACCCATTTCTTCTCCTCCTCTAACATGAGCAATAGCATAAATAAATCCTCTATCTAAAAGACTCAAACGAGTAGTAGAGAAATATGGTTCCATAGAATATCCATAAGATCCATAAGCATATAATAAAGTAGGATTATCTCCTTGTCTTTGCATGCCTTTTCTATATACTAATGAGATAGGTACTTTTACCCCATCTTTAGCCGTAGCCCAAAGGCGCTCCTCTATATAATTATCTTTATCAAAATCCCCTATTACCTCTTGCTCTTTTTGTATGGTTTTTTCTTTAGTATCCATATCAAAATCAATTATCGAAGCAGGTGTGGCTAAACTTTGGTAACCATATCGTAGAATAGTAGTATCAAAATCAATATTCACCCCTGTATAAGCATCATAAGTTTGACTCTCAAAAGGCAAATAATAACTAGGTAGGTTAGCATCCCATGGTTGTATCTTAATTTGAGGTAACCCATCAAAACGCTCGCTTACCACCAAGTATTTCTTAAATAACTCTATACCTTCTAACAAAACATCTTCTCTATGAGCAATAACAGTTGTCCAGTTCTCTAAAGTAGTCTGTTCAATAGGAGTTCTCATTAATTGAAAGTTCTCTGCGTGATCATAGTTGGTAAGAATATAGAAATGCTCGCCAAAATGCGAAATACTATATTCTAATCCATGTGTTCTTTCTTGAAATACTCTAAATTCTCCATCGGGATTATCCGCCTCTAAAATTTGGTATTCCGTAGTTAGGGTACTATGACTTCCAATAACTAAAAAACGATGCGACTTTTCTTTACCGATAAAAGTATCGAAAGTATCATCCGTTTCATGATACACTAAAGTATCCTTTGTAATATCACTAGACAATTTATGTTTAAAGATCTTATCTGCTCTTAGAGTTTCTGGATCTTTTCTAGAATAAAATAAAGTTTTGTTATCTGAAGCCCAAGTAGAGTTTCCTGTTGTATTAGAAATACAATAATCTAAAACTTCATTGGTTTGTAAATTCTTAATATGCAAACTGTACTCTCTTCTAGAAACAGTATCTATGGCAAAGGCTACCCAATTATTATCCTCAGAAACGTTGATACCTTTTAAATTAAAATAGGCATGCCCCTGAGCCATTTCATTACAGTCGAAAAGAATTTCTTCTTCACTTTGCAAACTTCCTTTTTTACGAGAATAAATAGGGTAATCTTGCCCTTGTTCAAAGCGGGTAATATAATAATAGCCATTATAAAAATAAGGAACCGAACTGTCTTGTTCCTTAATGCGACTTTTCATCTCTTCAAACAAGCTTTCTTGAAAACCAAGAGTATCTTTGGTTTGCTCTTGGTAATAGCGATTTTCTTGTTCTAAATAGTCTATTACCTCTGGATTCTCTCTATCGTTTAACCAATAGTAATTATCTATTCTAATGTCCTTATGAGCTTTCAATTCCACAGGAATCTTCTTAGCCAAAGGCGCCTTTATATCTTTTTGCATGATGTAGTATTAAAGCTGCAAAAATACGCTTTTTGTTTGTCAAACAAACCTTTTAAGATTGGCTTAATTCAATTATTATCCTTGTACTAAGCCACAAAAAAGGGAGAATAAAAAAAAAATTATTTTAAAACCTCCTGTCTAAAACGATCTACTATGGTCAAAAAATCATGTTTTATCACCTCATTGGTCATACCTTTTTCTACATCAAAATTCTCGCTGTATTGTCCTAGACTATAATGCTGTAAAATAACAGCGCCAAATTCAGGAAATACCCTTAGAGAAACATCCATAGCATTTTGCCCACCTCTTCTTCCCTCAGAAGTACTAAGTAAAAGCATATCTTTATCTTGAAATACTTTTAATTCTTTTCTTGAACACCAATCAAAGAGGTTTTTAAAGGCCGCTGTCCAGTTGCGATTATGCTCAGCCATTGAGCAAACAATAGCATCACATTGAGCAATCTCTTCTAAAAAACGCAAAGCTCCCTCGGGGTAAGATATTTTTTCTTGATCTTCTGAGAAAAGCTCACATGGAAAATCATTTAAATCCAAAAGCTTCACTTGAAAATCATCCTCTAATAAGGATAGTGTATACTTCACTAGAGACTTATTAATACTCTTTGAGGAAGTACTTGCTGCAAATCCGATAATCTTTTTCATCTTTAATCCATTTTTAAATTAATTTAAAACTCCTTGCAACTCCAAATACAATTCTTTTAATAAAGCTCTTATTATTGCTTACTTAAAAGAAAGAATTCTAAAACCTATGTATTAAAATTACGAAATTATAACAAATCTTCCTATTTAATTAGATAAATATTATTCTACATAAAGTATAATAATCTCGGAAAACACAGGAATTAAAAAGAAGTTTTTCACGATACATAAAGGTGGAGTAAAACTTCAAAAGTTTTTAATATTTTTGCTCTATTAACAAATAAAACATACGACTATGTTCGGAGACTTAATGGGAATGATGGGTAAATTAAAAGAGACCCAAGAAAAAATAGAGCAAACTAAAAAGAGATTAGATACCGTTTTAATTGACCAACAAAGTTCAGATGAACTATTAAAAGTAACGGTTACTGCTAATAGAGAAATTCGCAGCCTTGATATAAATGAAGAATTATTACAAGACAAAGAGCAATTAGAAGATTACTTAATTACTGTTTTAAATCGCGCTATTTCTCAGGCAGATAAAATCAACGAAGCAGAATTAGCTGCAGCAGCTAAAGATGGTATGCCAAACATTCCAGGAATGGACATGTTTAAATAGATACCCCCTATATAAAGGATGTAACAAACAAGAAGGTCAACAAAGATGCATCTTCTTGTTTGCTATCTATTCTTGTTTCTATCCTTTCTATTTAAAAGGCTTTTTAAACATTTAGATGATTCCATTTTGAACTATACGAAGGGCTATAATGTTTTAACTTCTCTAATAAGTCTACCACATTATCAGCAACTACAAACAAATCTAAGGTATCTTTTTGCACAAAACCTTGTTTTACCATATGTTGCATCATATCTAACAGTGGATTGTAAAATCCTTCTAAATTCAAAAGGCCAATAGGCTTTTCAAACAGACCAAGTTGAGCAAAAGTAACAACTTCGAAAAACTCCTCTAAAGTCCCAAAGCCACCTGGTAAGGCAATGAATCCTTGGCTTAAATCCAGCAATTGTCGTTTTCTCTCTGCCATATCTTTAACCAAGATTAACTCACTTAGATTAGGATGTATAAGTTCTCTATTCTCCAGGAACTCTGGAAAGACACCTATTACATGACCATTTTTGGATAAAACTCCATCGGCTAAGGCTCCCATCAAACCTACTTTACAACCTCCGTAAACTAAGTTGATATTTCGAGCAGCTAGTAAAGTTCCCAATAAAAATGCCTCTGACTTGAAGGAAGCTCTGCTTCCTGAACCTGATCCACAAAAAACCGTATAATTCATATTTGTTTTTTATTATATTTTGCAATACTCTAATATACAAGTTATTCTATTGAAATTTAACTTTTGCAAAAAAAATCACCTTGTGTTTTTTTAAGATATACATGACTACTCTGTTTTCAAAAAAGATATAATCCATTATTTATTCTTACCTAACAGACTATTTATCAAATTAAAAGATATGCCTTAGCTAGACTTCACCTAGTTTTCATACACTACAAAAAGCAATACAGCCAAACACAGTAGAAAATAAAGTTTGCCTTTAACACTTTAACATAATACCGTGAAATCCTAAGAAATAAAGCATTGTTATTAACTTCTATTATATATATTTGCAGGGCTTTAAAATCTAACCCTATAAGGGGTTGTACTCCATCTGCTTTTAGTAAAAGAGCAAGGTTAAAAGCAAAATAACCAATACTAAGCCTAAAGATTATTTTAGTAAACTATGAGAAAATTTTTTTATACTGCATTAATTGCCTGTGGAGTTATCTTTGTCTCTTGTCAAAATAACCAAAACACAAATAACAATGTAACTATAAAGGGAACAGTTAAAGGATTCAAACAAGGAAAACTTTATCTTGCCAAAGTCCAAGATACTACCCTTGTGGCAATCGACTCTTTGATAGTGGATGGAAATTCTGACTTCCTTTTCTCTACCAATGTAGATTCTCCTGAGATGTTTTATATAACCCTAGATAGAGGTTATACCAATTCTTCCGACAATCAAATCCCTTTATTTGTAGAGCCTGGGGAAATTCAAATAAACACTACTTTGAAGAAATTTTATGCAGATGCTAAAATTACAGGATCTAGCACCCAAGAGGTTTACGAGAATTATTTAAAGACACGCTCCATTATAAGCGACCGTCAAAATGAATTGGTAATTGATATTTTTCAAGCCGATAAACTAAACGAACCAATTAAAAGAGACTCTTTAATCAAAGTTAGTGAGCGCTTAACGGTACGTAAATACTTAAATGCGGTAAACTTTGCTTTAAACCATAAAAATTCTGAGGTAGCACCTTATATTGCTTTAAGTGACTTATATGATGCTAACACTAAGTTTTTAGACACCATTTACAATTCACTAGATCAAAAAGTAGCTGCTTCTAAATATGGAGTTCAATTAGCAGAATTCATCCAAGAAAGAAAGCAATTAGATAAAGAACTTCTTGAAGAGTAGTTTATTCACTACTACTAAAAGAGTATATAAATAACAAAGGGACTATCTTTTCTAGATAGTCCCTTTGTTATTTATGATAAAAGAAGGTATGAAACAATTAATTTTCTACCTCTTCTTGTTTTTGTTTATCTTGAAATGGAGTATAACTCACCGTTACCCAAGGAGTTTTTAGTAAATCTACATAGTAGTAATGTATGGTATCCATTTTATCAAAAGCCCCATTTTTATTGACATCTTGTATACATCTAAAGTACAGACGGTTGTTTTGAATCACTAAGCTCCAATCTAACACTTCTTGTAATTCTGGATTTAGTTTAGTAAAATTTTTACCTTGATTATCGCTTATATATAAGCTTTTAATATCCGATCGATCAATTTGACCATCTAAATTAGTATCCTGATCACTAAGAGTATATACTAAAATATGTTTTTTTGTCTTATCAGCTAACTCTTTTAAATAATTTACTGTTTCTATCTTAACTACTTCATTGGTTAAAGGATAAATGGATAATGAATCCACATGTTGAAACATTAGGTTATCTAAACTACCCGTTAATTGAAAGGGAACATAACTAGAAATAGTGAAGGAATAGGATTGTTTTTTTGAAGAATATTTGGAGCCTGTTCCATAAGTTCTTACCTGTCCAACGGGATGAATTAAATAATTAGAATCAGCGAAACTAATAGGTAAATCAGCGATTAAAAAATCTGCTTTGACCTCCTCATTGGCCTCTGTTTGATTTGGATCTAATTCTTTCTCCACTACTTTATCGCTATAGATAACTTTAGGCGTTTGTTCTTGTTTACATCCTAAGGCAACCATAGATAAAGCAAGAAGTAATAAGGCGTATCCCTTTTTCATATTTTTTTCAAAAAAATTACTACCTCAAAGATACATTATTTTTCTATAATTCTTTAGATAAAATTCCCCTCTAAAAACACCTAAAACAACAAAGGTACCCAAGAGTGTTCTACCTCTTAGATACCTTTATTGTTTTCTATTTCTCTATGTTATTAAAGGAATAAACTCTTTAGTTAAAGGGCTAAAAATCCTGGATTACTTTCTGAAGAAATGAGTATTTAACTCTTTGGTATTCCCTACATTATCCTTTACTATAATAGTAACATCTTGTCTTGAAGAACCAACAATACCATCACTAAAATAATGGGTTATTGTCTTTGTTTTATAATCGTAATCCAATAAAATCCATTTATCATTAATATAGCCCTGTATAGAGGAAATCCCCGATAAATCATCACTCACTTTAAAGCTAATTTTAGTGGCATTACTCAACCAATCTCCTGGTTTAAAACTCGCTGCGTAAATACTAGGAGCTACCGTATCATACATGATTTGATATTGACCAAAATTCTTTGTTTCAATAGAATATTGACTTCCTTTTTTAGTTGTTGCATAGTAGGATTTACTACCGTTTTTACCTACCAATCCAATAAAGGCTTTAGAAGGATCTTCTATATTCATCTGACTTGTGTCAAAAACCACTGTCATGTTTTTCTTACTATACACTTGTGGATTGTGAAAGTAAAGAACCCCATCTTTAGTAGATAAATCCAAATCAAAATCTTCGAAAAAGGAGTTTTCCCTTAAATTCACAGTAGCAAAGTCACTAGAGAAAGTATAGGCTTTTTGAGTTTGAATCGGTTTTAAATCCTTTTTTACAGGCTCTTGCAAGACAATAGTCTGCTCCTTGTAAACAACAGGAATAATTACCTTTTGTTCATTGCCATGATAGTCACATAATTCAATTACATACTCAAAGTTATCTTGAGGCTTCACCTCTACCATACCACTTCCAAGACCTTTGGTTAAAACCGACAGATTATAGCCTTTTGGATGAAATAAACGCTGCACTCTTCTACTATTATTTACATATAAAGGATAATCTACCAAGGCGTTTACTAAATTGGTCTCACTAAAGGAAAAACGATCAAAAGTATACCCAAAAACCAGTTGATCCTTTGCATATGCTCTTAGTTTGTACACCCCATTTTTGTTGGCATTAAAATCAGCTGTATCATGAGTATCAATACCGAAGCTAATTGGTCCTTTAGCAAAAACAGTATCCACAATAATGGTGTTGGCATCTTTGGCTTTAAAACCAAGGTCAAAGGCAGTACTCTTTCCTTGAACAGCTGCTTTATCCTGCAAAGGATACACGCGAATACTATTGACAGTAGGAGCCTTTGTATCGGTTAATCTTTGGTCCAAACCTGTGGAAAAAGGATTTAAAACTTCTTGGGTTCTAGTATCTCTTACCTCATAGTGCAAATGAGGTCCCCCGCTTCCACCTGTATTACCACTTAATGCGATTAATTGCCCCTTTTCAACAGGTAATTCTCCTTTAGCGGGAAACATTTCTATTTCGAAAGCCTTTTTTGCGTAATGGTTCTTTAACACATAATCCGCTATATCTCCTTGAAATTTATCTAAGTGAGCATACACACTTGTCTGACCATTGGGATGGGTGATGTAGATAACCTTTCCATACCCCCAAGTGGACACTTTTATGCGTGAGACATATCCGCTTTGTGTACTATAAACATTTATTCCTGTTCTTTGCTGGGTTTTAATATCTAGACCCGCATGAAAATGCGTGCCTCTTAATTCTCCAAAATTACCTGAAGCATGCAAAGGAATTTCTAGAGGAGGTTGTAAATTCTCTTGGGCCAAGGCATTACCAAGTCCAAAAACACTCATTGCCAGCAAAGTGCAAAAAAATCTATATTTCATCGTATATTTGTTTTGTGCTAAAATACATAATGTCTAGCTATTTTTTAAATTCTAACCACAAAACCAACCCTAGTAAAACAAGGTAAAATACTATTTATAGAAAAAGACTTTTTTTTATGCTAAATCTTTTTTAAATTTAAATACTAAGTTGTAACTTTGTAGTATAAGGATTAACAAAAGGTATAATGAGTGAACTAACGGATATAATAAGTTCTTTAGAAGTTAAGTTTGCAAAACTTGTACAACGGTTGAATGTTTTACAAGCTGAGAACGATCAGTTAAAGGAAAATCTTAACCAAGCTAAGTTGGAAATTCATCAAAATGAAAAGCGATTAGATGAGATTTACCAGAGGTATGAATCCCTGCAACTTGCGAATTCCTTATTGGGCAGTGAAGAAACAAAAAGAGAGACAAAACTCAAGATAAATTCATTAATAAAAGAGATCGATCAATGTATCGCTCAGCTCACTAAATAATTAGTTTATGCGTAAAGATGAACAGTTAAGAATTAAAATTTCGATAGCAGATAGAGTATATCCATTAACAGTTAGTTATGCTCAAGAGGAAGCTTTGCGAACAGCTTCAAAGAAAATCGAAACGATGATTCATCAGTTTGAACAAAATTATGCTGTGAGAGATAAACAAGATGTTTTGGCAATGTGTGCCTTGCAATTGGCCTCGCAAAGCGAGCAAAAGACCATAGACACTACAGAGTCATACAACAAATCGGTAGACCGATTAATTAAATTAGATCAAGTACTAGAAGGTATTTTATCGAAAAAATAACAAAAGACGTTCTTAAACAAAAGATACTGCCCACATTAGAACCCGTTTGATAAACTCAACACTAACAAATTAAAATGAGTGAATCTTTGCTACTAAAGCATGCTGCCTTGCGCAGATCCTTGAACAGCAAGTTAACTCAAAACTTGTCTTTTTAAGAGTTTATGCAACTCTACTAATGTGGGCTTTTTTTATATATAATTTTGAAACATTTATGGGAATATTATTCATCGTCGGAGGAGTTGTACTAGGTGCTGGTATAGGCTTTGCCATAGCGAAGTACTTAGAAAAGAATCACGCTTCTTCTATACTACAGAGAACACAAGGTGAAGCTAAGACGATATTGCGAGAAGCAAAAACGGAGGGAGAAGCCATCAAAAAAGAGAAGATATTACAAGCTAAAGAAAAGTTTATTGAGCTTAAGTCAGAACATGAGCAGGTTATTTTATCTAGAGATAAAAAAATTGCTGAAGCTGAAAAAAGAACAAGAGATAAAGAGTCTCAGATATCAAGTGAGCTAGCTAAGGCCAAAAAAGCGGCAGAAGAGAGCGAAAAAGTAATCACTGACTACAATAACAAATTAGAAGTAATCAGTAAGAAACAAGAAGAAATAGACAAATTACACCGCACTTCAGTGGAGCAATTAGAAGCTATTTCGGGATTAACAGCTGAGGAGGCTAAAAACCAAATCATTGAGAGTTTGAAAAATGAGGCTAAAGCAGATGCAATGGCTTATATACAAGACTCTATTGAAGAAGCAAAATTAACTGCTCAACAAGAGGCTAAGAAAATTGTAATTCAAACCATTCAAAGAGTAGGAACAGAAGAAGCAGTAGAAAACTGTGTATCTGTATTTAATATTGAATCGGATGATGTAAAGGGTAGAATTATTGGTCGTGAAGGACGTAATATCCGCGCCATTGAAGCTGCCACAGGAGTAGAAATAATTGTAGATGATACCCCAGAGGCTATTATTTTATCTTGTTTTGATCCAGTTAGAAGAGAAATTGCTCGTCTTTCTTTACACCGTTTAGTAACCGATGGTCGTATCCACCCTGCAAGAATTGAAGAGGTGGTTGCTAAAACAACTAAACAAATTGATGAAGAAATCATTGAAATAGGTAAAAGAACTGTTATTGACTTAGGTATTCACGGATTACACCCTGAATTAATCAAAGTTGTTGGTAGAATGAAGTACCGTTCTTCTTATGGTCAAAACCTATTACAACACTCTAGAGAAGTTGCTAAATTATGTGGTTTAATGGCTGCAGAATTAGGACTTAACGTTAAACTAGCAAAAAGAGCAGGATTACTACACGATATTGGTAAAGTGCCTGAAACAGAAAGTGAACTACCTCACGCAATCTTAGGAATGCAATGGGCAGAGAAATACGGAGAGAAACCAGAGGTTTGCAACGCCATTGGAGCTCACCACGATGAAATAGAAATGACTTCACTTATTTCTCCTTTAGTTCAAGTATGTGATGCTATCTCTGGAGCAAGACCAGGAGCAAGACGTCAAGTATTAGACTCTTACATCCAACGTCTGAAAGACTTAGAAAGCATAGCTAATGACTTTAATGGAGTTAAAAATTCTTACGCAATTCAAGCTGGTAGAGAATTAAGAGTTATTGTTGAGAGTGAAAAAGTAAGTGATGAAATGGCAAGTACATTGTCTTTCGATATTTCACAGAAAATTCAAACAGAAATGACTTATCCAGGTCAAGTGAAAATTACAGTAATTAGAGAAACTAGAGCAATTAACATTGCTAAATAATCTACTACTTATATACTATAAAAAAACGTCTAAGAACTTTCTTAGACGTTTTTTTTATGGCTTGTATTTACCTTATAACTCTTCTTTACTTGCCCTTGGATGAAAGCGCAATAACACATCTTTTAACCTCTGAGAAGACACATGGGTATAGATCTGTGTTGTTGTAATACTCTCATGACCTAAAAGCAATTGAATAATACGAATATCTGCTCCGTTATCTAATAAATGAGTCGCAAAGGAATGACGAAAGGTATGGGGAGAAACCTCCTTATTAAAGTCTAATTCTCTAACTAAATCTTTTATAATGGTAAAGATCATTGCACGAGTTAATTGAGCGCCTCTTCGATTTAAAAACAAAATATCACTACTTGTTTTTTGCACCTCTACCTTACTTCTAATGGTCTTTATATAAGTGGTTATATATTGCATGGTATTGGGATCAATAGGCACAAAACGGTGCTTAGATCCTTTCCCGATTACTCGTATAAAACCTTCATTGAAAAATAAATCGGATATTTTTAAATGCGTTAATTCACTTACCCTTAATCCACAGCTATACAGCGTTTCTAAAATAACTTTATTTCTATATCCTAGATCGCTACTTTGATCTATTGCTGCGATTAAGGCATCGATTTGATCTAAACTTAATACAATTGGAAGCTTTCTTCCTTGCTTAGGACTAGCGATATGTTCTACTGGAGAACGCTCTATATAACCTTCTAATACAAAGTAATTAAAAAAGCTTTTTAACCCAGAAATGATCCTACTTTGGGTAGTAGGTGCAACAAAATCATGTATTTGATAAATAAATTCCTGGACAATTTCATCGGTTATATCCCCTATTTGTACCACCTCTGGATAGGATTCTAAAAAACCTATAAACTTTTGTACATCTAGAACATAACTTTGTATAGAGTTATCCGACAACCCTCTTTCTAATTTTAAGTAAGTAGAAAACATGCGAATATTACTCTGCCAATATTTACTGTGCATTTTTTTAGCTAAGGTACAAAAAGAATTAGCTTTTCAACTAAAGCTACTTTGGTTAAACAAGTGTGAATAATAGAACTTTTTTAGTGTGCTTATTTATACAAAACCTTTTTTAAATGGCTTTGCCCTGCATAATTAGTTGAACTTATTATATTAAACAATGAATTAATAATTATCTTTGCCTATATAAACCACGCTAATATTACTATGAAAATAATCATTATAAACGGTCCTAACTTAAACCTCTTAGGTAAAAGAGAGCCTCATATCTACGGAAGCTTGAGTTTTGAAGATTACTTAGAGCAACTAAAGGCTAGTTTCCCTACTCTAGATATTGAGTATTACCAAAGTAATATTGAAGGCGAACTTATTGATAAAATCCATCAAGTTGGTTTTTCTTATGATGGTATTATTCTTAACGCAGGAGCATACACCCATACTTCGATCGCACTAGCTGATGCAATCTCTGGTATTACTACAAAAGTAATCGAGGTACATATTTCTAATACTTTTGCTAGGGAAGAATTTAGACACCATTCTTATCTTTCTAAAGTTTGTCAAGGGGTTATAGTTGGCTTTGGCCTTAAGAGCTATAATTTAGCCCTTAGTTACTTTACCATGTAATTGCCAATGCGCTTACCTATATCCTTTTTATGTTGCCTTTATTTTTTACTCTCTTGGCAATTACCCAGCTTTAGCCAAAATTTCACGGCAAAAGGACGGGTAATCAATGAGGATAAAGTTGCTCTAAAAAATGCAAAAGTATTTTTTAGAGATACTGCATTACAAACAACCACAGACTCCCTGGGGTATTACTACTTTACTCAAATTCCTCAAAGAGGTACTATACAGGTACAAGCTACTGGTTATTTAAGTAGACAAATGGAGTATAACCTAAAAGAGAAAGAACAACTTAAACAAGACTTTACCCTTAATACCTATAATAAAGGTTTATTTAGTTTTAAAAACCCTCAGGATGATTATGCTTTATTCTTACTAGACTTAGTAGGTAAAAACAAACCTCCTACTAAATACACAGTAGGTTATTATTCCAAAGGTAACATCCAATTAGCAGGAGATAGACAAACCTTTTTAGGACAACACCGTAAAGACCTAGACATTCGCCTAGATCTTTCCTTACCCAATGCTTATTTATATGCAGGAGAATTCATTTCGGATATAACTGTATTAAACCAAAACTATGTGCATGAACAAGTAATTGCACAAAGAGAAACTGGTGATTCAAGAGATATATTTCTGCAAAGTGGTATAGATTCTCACCTAGACTTTTATGCTCCAAAGGTATCGAACCAACTTAGAATAATCTCCCCTTTGGTTTCTTATGCTAGAAACTACTATAACTTTAAAGTAATTAATATACAAAAGGATTTAGAAGGTTATACCATTTACACCATCTCTTTTACTCCAAAAAGGGAAAGAGAACCTGTGTTAACAGGGGAAATGACTATAAGTGATCACTTATGGCAACTAACTAGTATTTACGCCAGTATGCAAGGAGCCAACGTAGGATTACCTTTGGCTAAGCAATTAGTAGTAGCACAGTATTTCCAATACGATAAGGCGATGAATAGATATATAAAGCAACAACAAAACCTTTATATCGATGGAAAATTTATTGTCTTTGATTTCACAGGTCAGTTTAATTCGTTTTTCTACAACTATAAGAGAGACCATTTATTAGGGAAAAAAGATTTTTCTAATGAACTGATAAGCTACCAAGAGAACTTTAAACAAAATTCGGAAGAATTTTGGGATACAATCCGTCCTTATGCATTACCCAAAAAAGAAATCCAAAATTTTCAAGCTAGGAAAATATTAAATAAAGAGCAAACCATTGTTATGTTGGACTCCATTGATAAAAGGAACAACAACATCACTCTTTTTAAATTCCTTAAAGGCTACCGTTATATCAATTCTAATAAAAGCACCACCTATTCCTATAGGGGTCTTTTATCCACTTTTGCTTTTAACGCAGTACAAGGCTTTAACGTAACAACTGGTCTTGACTTTTCTAAAATATACCAAAGTGGAGCCAAAACAAGTGCTGGAGCTATTCTAAATTATGGGGTATCGGAGAACAAAACCCGCTTCTCTGGTTATGCTTCCCATTTACTCAATGAGATTAATTACAATAAAATATCTATTTCAGGAGGGTCAAGTATTTCACAATTCAATTGGGATGACCCTATTAAAACTCCTATCAACTCCTTTGCTAGTGCTTGGTTTGGGAAGAACTACGCAAAGTATTTCCAAAAAGACTTTATACAACTTCAGTATGAACAATATGTATTTACAGGATTAAAGTTCAAAGGTTATTTAGAGTATGCTAATCGAAGAACTCTTAGTAATCACCTAGAGCATCCACCCTTTGTTCCTCATCTTAGTTTTGAGTCTAACAACCCTTTGGATCCGGAGGATTTCCAAAGCAAGCCTTTTATTAACAACAAGGCCTTTAGTTTAGATATGCAACTAGATGTAGTTTTTGATCAAAAGATTATCAGTTACCCAGATCAAAAGCAATACTTACCTGTTTCTGCTTATCCTGTTATTTCTTTAAACTTAAGAAAAGCATTAAACTCCACTACTTCGGACTATAACTATACTTTTGTAAGCCTTAGTACAACTTTTAATAACAACATTGGTATATATGGAGATTTATTTATTGGTCTGTCCCTAGGTCGATACTTAGAGCAAAACCCTATTTCCTTTACCGATTATAAGCACTTTAATGGTAACCAAACTTTTATTGGAAGTACTCCTGTGTACAATAAACAGTTTAACCTTTTGCCTTATTATAGCTATAGTACTAATATTTCCTATGTAGAATTCCATATGGAACACGACTTTAGAGGATATCTTATAAATAAAATTCCCTTACTAAATAAAACTGGCTTTTCTTTCGTGGTAGGTTTTCACCTTTTAGAAGTCCCTGAGAAGGATGTTTACCAAGAATTCAGTGTAGGGTTTAATAATATAGGCATTAAGAAGTTTCGCCCATTTAGAATAGATTACTTTACCTCTATTTCTCCAGATGCTCCAAAAAAGCATGGATTTGTGCTGGGTATTAAAATCTTAGATATGATCCAAAAATAAAAAAAGCTACTATTTACATAGTAGCTTTTTTAGTATTCTTATACCCCGTAAGGTTAGATTCTTTCAATTTTTGCTCCAATAGCACGTAGACGTTCATCAATTGATTCGTATCCTCTATCGATTTGATCAATATTCTGAATAACACTTACTCCTTTAGCAGATAAAGAAGCAATCAACAATGAAACACCAGCTCTAATATCTGGAGAACTCATATTAGTAGCTTTTAATTGGCTCTTAAAATCATGTCCAATCACTACAGCTCTATGGGGATCACATAAGATAATCTTTGCTCCCATATCGATTAATTTATCCACAAAGAACAATCTGCTTTCAAACATCTTTTGATGGATTAAAACCTCTCCTCTTGCCTGAGTAGCTACAACTAAGATAACACTTAGTAAGTCTGGAGTTAACCCTGGCCATGGAGCGTCCGATATAGTTAAAATCGATCCATCTATAAAGCTTTGGATTTCATATCCATCTTTGTGTTCTGGGATAAAAATATCATCTCCACGTTTTTCTATGGTAATACCCAAACGAGCAAAAACACTTGGAATTACCCCTAAATGCTCCCATCCTACGTTTTTAATGGTAATCTCACTCTTTGTCATGGCAGCTAGTCCTATCCAAGAACCGATTTCAATCATATCCGGAAGCATTCTATGCTCACATCCATGTAGAGACTTAACTCCTTCAATGGTTAAAAGATTTGATCCTATACCGCTAATTTTTGCCCCCATATTATTTAACATCTTACAAAGTTGTTGAATATATGGTTCACAAGCTGCATTATAAATCGTTGTTATGCCTTTAGCTAGTACACTAGCCATTAATATATTGGCCGTTCCAGTTACAGATGCTTCATCTAAAAGCATATCTGTTCCTATTAACTCCTTGGCCTCTACCCCATAAAAATACTCTTCTTTATTGTATCTAAAGGTAGCTCCTAATTTTATAAAACCTTCAAAGTGGGTGTCCAAACGGCGGCGACCAATTTTATCTCCTCCTGGTTTTGGAATATATCCTTTTCCAAATCTTGCTAATAAAGGTCCTACCATCATAATGGAACCTCTAATAGATCTACCTCCATCTTTAAACTCTTGAGAACTCAAAAAGTCTAAATCTAGCTCATCGGCTTGAAAAGACATTTTATTTGGTGATAAACGCTCTATCTTAACCCCTAGTTTTTCTAATAAATCAATTAATTTATTAACGTCTATAATATTAGGTATGTTAGAAATAACAACCTTTTCTGGAGTTAACAAAACAGCACATAGTATTTGTAAAGCCTCATTTTTGGCTCCTTGAGCATGAATTTCTCCTTTTAATTGAAATCCTCCCTCAATTTTAAATGTACCCATTATTTTTTACCTTTAAACTGGTGATTATTATTGTTGTTTTTGTATTTCTTATTATTGGAATTACTTCTTTGGTTAGTAGTTCCATAATTCATTTTATTGGATTGCTTCTTATTAACCTGCATCAAATTATTAGTAGAAGAAAGCTCCTCCTCTTTTTTAGACAGATTAATCTTTCCTTTACTTAACTCGTATAGATGATCGAAAATTACCTCATCGGTTACTGTATCCTTATTCCATGACAAAAAACTCTTTTTCATGTGATTGGCAATAACCATAATCAAAGCATCTTTCATTTCACCCTCCTCAAACTTCAAGGCCTCATTAATCATGTAGGTAATATTATTACCGTAAAACCTATACTTAGGGTGGTTTTGAGGATAAGGTAACAACTCTGGTTTATTAGTAGTTGTTTCCTTTGTAGCTATAGGAAAGGGACTATCTACATCTAATTGGAACTTAGCGATAATAAATAATTGATCCCAAAGTTTATGCTGAAAATCCGGCACATCTCTCAAATGGGGATTCATGCTTCCCATTACATCAATGGCATATTGTGCAGCTTTATTTCTTTGTTCTCTATCTTCAATAGTACAAATATGGTTAATCATACTTTGAATATGTCTTCCATATTCGGGAATAACCAATTGTTCTCGTAAAGTATTATAGTTAAGTTCTTGGATAGCGTCTTGAGACTTGAATTTCATGGGTAGTTAATTTCAAAAAGGGTTTAAAGCAAAAGGAGTGGTAAAACACTTACCAATGAACAGAGTATCTATCCATTGGTAAGTACCTTATTTTACAAAGAAATCAAACCCTCTATAGGAGATACAGCAATATATTTATCAATAATTTGCTGAGAACTGTCCATAGTAACCTTTATAGAAACACTGGTAAATTTACCATTGCTTGAATTACGGGTTTGTATTTGAGCATCTGTATTATCAAAAACCTCCTCAATTAATGCAAGGTTTTTTGGATCACCAGGTACAATAAATTTAAATAAATAAGCTCCTGGCCAGGTCATATCTTTCTCAAGCTCATCTTGTAGACGCTTGTAGAAGTCTTTTGTTTTTTCGTCCATAATGTATTTATTACGCAAATATAATCAATTTTAATGTTAGTTTTTTCAAAAGATGTAGTTAAAACTCTTTCGTTAATAAGTATATTTTGTACTTTTGCACCTTTGATATTTACCGCAGAAATGAATAAAAAAATCATCTTAATAATAGGAGGCCCAGGTTCAGGGAAAACTACGCTTATTGACGAGCTATCTAAACATGGCTATATATGCTTCCCAGAAATTTCTAGGGCCGTTACCAAGCAAGCGCAAGAACAAGGTATTGATAATCTATTTCTTACTGAACCATTACTTTTTAGTAAACTACTACTAGAGGGAAGAATCAAACAACATCAAGATGCATGCCAAGAGCAGGCAGAGGTTGTTTTTATCGATCGTGGAATTCCAGATGTATTAGCTTATATGCATTACAAAGGAGATTCCTACCCAGAGAGCTTTGATTCTGCGTGTAAAAAACATGTATACCATCAAATATTCTTACTTCCACCTTGGGAGGGAATATATGTGAGTGATGAACAAAGATATGAAAACTTTGACCAAGCATCACAGATACACCAGCATTTAGTTTCCACTTATAAAACCTATGGTTACGACTTAATTGAAGTACCTAAAGACACGGTGGAAAACCGAATGAAATTTATCATTGACCGAATATAATAAAAAATATTTATATTTTAACATAAAGGCTTATAGTATCTGACTATAAGCCTTTTTAAGTATGTCAAAAATTTCGTATTTTTACAATTATATTTATTCCCTTTTTTTGTTATTCTACTATGCTAGCAAATGCCTTAGATGTCTTAAAAAAATATTGGAAACACCAAAGTTTCAGACCACTACAAGAGCAAATTATTGCATCGGTATTGGACAAAAAAGATACTTTTGCTCTACTACCCACAGGAGGCGGTAAGAGTATTTGTTTTCAAATTCCTGCTTTAATGCAACCAGGTATTTGTCTTGTGGTAAGTCCATTAATTGCTTTGATACAAGATCAAATTCAAAATTTGAACCAAAAGCAGATTAAAGCAACTGCCATAATTGGAGGAATGCCTATGCATGAAATAGATGCAGTATTTGATAATTGCCAATATGGCAACTACAAATTCATCTATATTTCTCCAGAGCGATTGGAACAAGATTGGATCTTAGAGCGTTTAAAAAAGCTCTCTATTCAAACTATTGCCATTGATGAGGCGCACTGTATTTCTCAGTGGGGTCATGATTTCCGTCCAGCTTACTTAAAGCTAACAAATCTGAAAACACATTTTGAAAACACCCCTATTATTGCCCTTACAGGTTCGGCCAATAAAAGGGTTATAGAGGATATATGTCAAATTCTTCAATTGGATAATCCCAATATATTTGAGCAAAGTTTCTATAGAGAAAACTTAATTTATGGGGTATATAAGGTAAAGGACAAAGTAGAAATCATACAAAAAATACTACAAAAGAATTATGCCCCTACTATTATCTATGTAAGAAATAGGAAAGAAACCCAAAACTATGCCCAGGCGCTAAATAGCCTAGGTTTTAAGACCAGTTTTTACCATGGAGGTTTAGGAGCAACACAAAAGAAAAAAGTTTTAAAACAGTGGCTAGATCAAACCACACCAATTATAGTGGCTACGAATGCCTTTGGTATGGGTATTGACAAGGAGAATGTCAAAAACGTAATTCACGTACAATTTCCTGAGAACCTAGAAAACTATTACCAAGAAGCAGGAAGAGCAGGAAGAGATGGCAATAGAGCTTTTTGTAGCATTTTAGTGGAGCAAGAAGAAATACAAACCAGCCAAGGATTTTTTGATTCTACATTGTTTGATAAAGAATTTTTAAAGTTGATTTACAAAAAGCTAAACAACTTTTTAAACATTGCTTACGGAGAAGGATACAACCAGCGCTATAGTTTTAATTTCAATACATTTTGTAAACGAAATAAATTCAACACCCTACAAGCATTCAATGCCTTACAGTTTTTAGATCGTCAAGGAATTATCAAATTCACCCAAAACTTTATCCAAAATCCAAGGCTACAGCTGACGGGCTCTACAGCTGAGTTATTTGACCTTGTACAACAAGACCCTATTGAGGAACAAATCCTTTTACAGATACTAAGTACTTATCCTGGTGTTTATGATCAAGAACAGGAAATAGCTATTGAAGCATTAGCCCTAGAAAATCAAATAACCCCAGAGCAAATAAATCAGTTTTTACAAACTTGGCATCAAGAAGAATTAGTGAATTACACTCCTGTGAATAATGATTTATCTATTCTTTTTAATGAAACTTATGAGCAAGAAAGAACCCTATATCGTACTTTTGGTTATCTAGAGAAATACAATGCTTTAAAAACCGCACAATTTCAATGGGTTTTAAAATACATACAAGACGATACTAAATGTAAAAACAATCTACTCTTAGAATATTTTGATCAACCCACTATGGAGGATTGTCAAATCTGTAGTAGTTGTATTAAAAATAAAAACAAATAAAACACCTATAAGACCTACAAGATCCACCCACATTCAAAATGTATACTTGTAACTTATAGTTATAAACTAATAAACACATGAGAGATCTAAGAATTCTATTTATGGGAACCCCTGATTTTGCAGTGGGTATCCTAGATGCTATATACCAAAACAACTACAACATTGTTGGAGTAATAACAGCTCCAGACAGACCAGCTGGAAGAGGGCAAAAAATCAAGTATTCTGCAGTAAAAGAGTATGCTTTAGAGCATGATCTTCCAATACTTCAGCCAACAAACTTAAAAGACCCAGCCTTTTTAGAAGAATTGAAATCTTACCAGGCAAACCTACAAGTGGTAGTTGCTTTTCGTATGCTTCCTGAGGTGGTGTGGAAAATGCCAGAGTATGGAACATTTAACTTACACGCTTCCCTTCTACCTGATTATAGAGGAGCTGCCCCAATTAACTGGGCGATTATCAATGGAGAGAAAAAAACAGGAGTTACAACTTTCTTTATCGATGAAAAAATTGACACCGGAGCTATCATCCTTAAAAAGGAAACTCCTATTATGCCTTTAGAAAGCGCAGGTCTTTTACACGATAGATTAATGCTATTAGGAGCCGATACAGTTTTAGATACTTTAGAATTAATTCAAGAAGATAAAGTAGAGTTAACTACGCAACCAAGTGAGGATACAAAAACAGCTTATAAATTAAATAAGGATAATTGTAAAATAGATTTTCAAAAGTCAGGTGAGGATATCTTCAATCACATTAGAGGGTTATCTCCTTATCCAAGTGCATGGTGTGAATTCCAAGACCAAGACCAATTATGGAGCGTAAAAATCTATGAGTCTCGTTTTATAGAAGAAAACCACACCTTTACTATAGGTCAAATTATCACTACTAAGAAAGAATTAAAAATCGCAGTTCGCAATGGTTTCTTAGAAATTTTACGTTTACAATTACCTGGTAAAAAACCAATGGAAACCAAGGAGTTACTAAATGGCTTTACGTTAAGTTCTAACGCAAAAGCACTTTAATAAACTATAAATCAACACTTTATTGTATTTTATTACATTATTGTAATTTAACCCTTTAAAGAAAAGCTAACTTTAACGTTTTTTTTTAGCCAAAAGCTTGCTTTATAACAGAATAACCCTAAATTTGTAATAAGGACGTTTAGAAATCAACCTTTTAAAAAAATTATTATGAACAAAACAGAATTAATTGATGCAATCGCAAAAGATGCAGAAATAAGCAAAGTAGCAGCAAAAAAAGCATTAGAATCTTTTTTAAAGAATATTGAAACAACTTTAGCTAAAGGAGATAAGATTTCTTTAGTAGGATTTGGATCATGGTCTATTTCAGAAAGAGCAGCTAGAGAGGGAAGAAATCCACAAACAGGAAAAACAATCGAAATTGCAGCTAAAAAAGTAGTAAAATTCAAAGCAGGTTCAGAATTAGAATCAGCTGTTAATAAATAATATTTTTTATTGACGATTGCTTACACTTAAGCATATTTTATAAAATATTAAAAGCCTCATTATTTGTTTAATGAGGCTTTTTTGTTATATTTAATTAAGCTATCAATTCTTAATATCGTTATTATGTCTGTTTCAAGCTCATTAACCAAAGGAGACATCATTGTATCTCTGCCTTCTTCTAATCCTTTAGATGCGCCATTTTCTAGAACAGTTATTCTTATAGCTGATCAAAATAGCGAAGGTTCTATTGGTTTTATTTTAAATAAACCAATGGACTTAACCTTAGACCAATTAATTCCAAGTGCGCAAGCTAGCTTTACAGTATATGACGGAGGACCAGTGGAACAAGATAAAATATTTTGCATCCATAACGTACCTGAACTTATCCACGATAGTCAATTAATCCAAGACCAATTATATTGGGGAGGAGATTATGAACAAATATTTTCTTTGTTAAACCAAGGATTAATAACAAAAGAAAACCTTCGTTTCTTCCTTGGCTACACTGGTTGGGACTGTGAGCAATTAAATAATGAGCTCGAAGATAACTTTTGGATAAAATCCAACATCACCAATCCAGAAGAACTATTCCATCAAAACAGTAAAGATTTTTGGAAAAAGACTATTCAAGCTCTTGGTTCAAAATACGATGTATGGCAAAATGCACCACAAAATCCGAACTTCAATTAAAGAAGTCGGATTTTTGCATTTAATCTATTTACTAAGTCTTTACTAAGTGTATTACCATATGTCTTCTTACGGTATTGCGTAATAGGCTGAATACCTACAATAGCATTTGTAAGGAACATCTCATCGGCCTTTTGTAATTCAAAGGCAGAAATAGGCTCTTCCACTAAAGTATAATCTGGGTGTTTTTCTAATAGTTCAATGATTTGCTTACGCATTACTCCTTTGATACAACCTTGAGTTAAATCTGGAGTTTTAACCACCTTGTCTTTCACCACAAATAAGTTACCATTTAAAGCTTCAATGACGCTTTTCTCCTCGTTTAGCAATAAACAGTTTTGGTAATCGTTTTCACTTGCAAAAATACTACCTGTTACGTTAATCAAGCGATTAGTAGTTTTCAAAGTAGAAAGAAGGTTTTTACTCACATAAAAATCTTTATATAATTCTACCTCGTAACGCTTTTCATCAATGGTATATAAAGGGTCTTGTAAAGGCGCTGCAGTAACGATATACCCTATTTGTCTTGTTGTAGGCAAATAGGTTCCACCTGGTTGTCTATAGCAAGTAAAACGCACTCTATAGCTTTTTACCTCTTTATCCAAAGTGCTAGTTAATGCGATAATTTGATCTTGGAAATATTCCATGGTGAACTCCATTGGAATAGACATACGTAAAATACGCATAGAAGACATTAAACGAAAATAATGGTCCTCTAAAAAAAGTACTTTATTATCCAGTACTTTAATTGTTTCAAATACAGCATCCCCATATAAAAAACCTCTATTGGTTTCTAAAGAAATGTCTGCTGTAGAAACAAGTTTGCCGTTAACATTAATCATAGTGTTTTTTTCTGATTACTATTAACGGCAAATATATGTTTTATTTATCTAAATATTAAGCTGAACCTAATACTTGTTTTAAATCACTGATTTGATTTTCCCATAATTGCTTACTCTCGGAAACCTCATCCTCTTCTGCAAAATCCGTTACAGTCAAAGTAACATCTTTGGTTAATTCATCTTTAGAGATGCGGATCTCAAAGTAGTATTCTGTTTCGTTATCTTCCTCGTCTAACCATCTGTAACGAACGCGTTCATCCGTTTTTCTAGTCACTAGTTTAGCCTTTTCTACAGAGTCTCCCCAAGCAAAAGAATATAGCTCACCCCTAGAATTAACATTATCAGCAAACCATTCGCTTAAACCCGAAGGGTCCGATACATATTGATACAATAATTGCGGTGAAGCGTTAATAGAAAATTCTAGCTCGTACTTTTCTTTCATAGCTTTTGTGTTTTAGTTTTTCGAATATAGACATTTATTTCAAATAAAAAAATGTTTTTCACCACAATAAGCCTTTGTTTTTAAAAAACATTTTATTACTTTTGCACCCGCATTGAACAACTCAATGCATTCCTTTGGCGAGGTAGCTCAGTCGGTTAGAGCGCAGGATTCATAACCCTGAGGTCACGGGTTCAACTCCCGTCTTCGCTACAAAAAAAGAGCTATCGTATTTTAAATACAATAGCTCTTTTCTATTTTAAGATATATTCTTTGAAAAAAATTTCGCCTTTTTAAGGATTAATAACAAGATCCTCTAGATTTTCTAATTCCTCAGGAGTGAATAATCGATAAATAACTTTAAAGGTTTTTCCCTTTGGGATTTCTAAAGAAAATCCTCCAGTTCCAAAGCCATCAAATACATCAATGGTAAAATGGGCATGTTTCCAGTATTCAAATAGATCTCTGTCTACCCAAAAATCATATCCCATAATACTTCCTATTTTCACATCCTTTCTCCTTAGATAGTACCCTCCTTTTTTGAAACACATGGGCTGAGTACCCTCACAACACCCTCCTGCTTGGTAAAACATAAGTTCTCCATGCTCTTGGGCTAGCTCTTGAATTAAATCCTTTGCTTTTTGAGTTACATCTATTCGGCTTACCTTTTTCATAGAGAATTACCTTTTAAAAAAATCCTAATTTATTTTTGTCGTAAGAGATAAGCATATTTTTAGCTTGTCTATAATAATCTAACATCATTTTATGGTTCTCTCTTCCGATTCCCGATTGCTTATATCCTCCAAAAGGAGCTCCAGCAGGATAAGCATGGTAATTGTTTACCCAAACACGTCCAGCTTGAATAGCTCTAGGTACTTGATAAAGCTGATGAGCATCTCTTGTCCATACTCCAGCTCCTAAACCATATAAAGTATCATTGGCAATTTCAATTGCCTCTGCTTCATCTTTAAAGGTAGTTACTGCCAATACAGGTCCGAAAATCTCTTCTTGGAAGATTCTCATCTTATTATTTCCTTTAAATAATGTTGGCTCGATATAATACCCCTCGGCAAGTTCTCCAGGAAGTTTATTTACGTTACCTCCTACTAGAACCTCTGCTCCTTCTTCTTTACCTAATTTTAAATAAGAAGAAATCTTATCATACTGCATCTTAGAAGCCTGAGCCCCCATCATTGTAGTTGGGTCTAGTGGGTTACCAAACTTAATTGCCTTGACTCTTTCAATCACCTTAGCGATAAACTTATCGTAAATACTCTCCTGGATTAATAATCTAGAAGGGCAAGTACAAATCTCTCCTTGGTTGAAAGCAAAAAGTACAGCTCCCTCAATTGCCTTATCTAAGAACGCATCATCTTGATCCATCACAGATTCAAAGAAGATATTTGGTGATTTACCTCCTAATTCTAATGTTACTGGAATGATATTTTCTGTAGCATATTGCATCACTAATCTTCCTGTTGGCGTACTTCCTGTAAAAGCGGCTTTTCTAACTTTAGGATTAGTTACAAGTGCTTGTCCTAATTCACTTCCGAAACCATTTACAACGTTAATTACTCCTTTAGGAACAATATCTGCAATTAACTCCATTAATATCATAATAGATACCGGAGTACTTTCAGCTGGCTTTAAAACCACTGCATTTCCTGCAGCTAAAGCTGGAGCTAATTTCCAAACAGCCATCAAAATTGGGAAGTTCCATGGAATAATCTGAGCTACTACTCCAATTGGTTCGTATACAATTAAAGAAACGGTATTTTTATCTAACTCAGATAAAGATCCTTCTTCAGCGCGAATAACACTTGCAAAATATCTAAAGTGATCAATAGCTAGTGGAATATCCGCATTTAAAGTCTCTCTAATTGGCTTTCCATTATCGATAGTTTCTACCGTAGCGATATATTCTAAATGCTCTTGCATGCGGTCTGCAATCTTATTTAAAACAGCACTACGTTCTGCAGCAGAAGTTTTACTCCATGTCTCAAATGCTTTTTCAGCTGCATCAACCGCTAGAGTTAAATCCTCTTCAGAAGAGTGAGCAACCTCAGCAAAAGCCTTACCTGTAATTGGAGTAATCGATTCGAAGTACTTACCTTTAACTGGGGCAACGAACTCTCCACCTATATAGTTGTCATATTTTTTTTTAAATTCCGGGAATTTGATAGTCTTTTCCATTGATTTTAAAGTTTTAGGTTTGTTTCCCTAATATAATAACTTTACTTGAAATAGAAGAATTTAACTGACGCCTAATCAAACATTTAACATTTACCCCCTTAGCTTTATACTAGAAAAGGCAACTTAGTTTAACCATTTAAACACAAGGCCTGTCTTTAGAGAAAAAGCAACTATCTGTATTTTCATAAAAAAGAATGCAAAAAAACGTAAATAGTAAACAATTCAAAATAAATGACTTAATACTAAAAACACGTTTGTTTTAAAAAATACTCGAAATAATATTTGTAAACCTTACAAATAGCTTTATATTTGCACTCGCAATACAGCAATAAGCTGTCTTTGCAATGCCTTGGCGAGGTAGCTCAGTCGGTTAGAGCGCAGGATTCATAACCCTGAGGTCACGGGTTCAACTCCCGTCTTCGCTACGAGTAAAAAGACTTAAATCTTTTGATTTGAGTCTTTTTTTTTATACCTATAAAAGACCTAGGCAAAAATATTTTACCCTTTGCTGTAAAACTACTCTTTCTATCCTTCAAGAAGATCCTTCTATTTTTAAAAAAACACCTGCCGTAAGTCTCTCATAAAAAACCACTTACATAGATACATTGATTTTAATTGAAAAATACTCTAAAAAAGATTTGTAAACCTTACAAATAGCCCTATATTTGCACTCGCAATACAGCAATAAGCTGTCTTTGCAATGCCTTGGCGAGGTAGCTCAGTCGGTTAGAGCGCAGGATTCATAACCCTGAGGTCACGGGTTCAACTCCCGTCTTCGCTACAAGTAAAAAGACTTAAATCAAAAGATTTAGGTCTTTTTTTTTACTTCATTTTTCCATGTAAATAAGAAACTTATATCAAGTTTACACCTCTTAAAACTGTTTGATAAGCTTTCATCTTAGTAGTATAATTTGGAGTAAAGATACCTATGCTTCCTCCAAAAAAGTAGTTGACATTATTTTGATTCTATAGTAAAATATACTGTTGCAGCGTAGTTATCTACTGGTGTAGCAACAGAAATACCTTCTAGTTTAGTTCCTACGCTTACACCGCTAAACTTAATAGTTGGAAATAGCCCAACAGGTATGCTGTACTCTATGGTAAATAAAGTAGCTTCACCTACATTGGGGATTTCAATATAATTTTGGTTAGAATCATATTTAGCAGAACATACTAGACATAGACCAACAAACGTTGGCTTATTACCTCCTGTACGTTTAGCAAATAATTTAAAATTAGGATCCCAAGGCTCAGTATATTTATAAGACATTTTTATCTGTATAGCTTTCCCACTTAATAGTTGTAAAAGGCCACCTGGAACATCTCCTGAAAGTATAAAGTTTGAATTGGTAGACTCTATTTCTTTTGGATAGTCTGCCCCTGCTGTCACTATAGTAGGTATAGAAAAGCTCCAAGGAGATCCAGCTCCATTTATGATCTGACTATAAGTGAGCTCGGTAAATAAAAAAGTTAATAAACCACTTAAAGCTATTTTAAAAATTATATACTTCCTCATTATTTTAATTACTTATAGTATAGGTTACTGTAACTATTTCATTAGTGGATTTAACTAATTTAGAATAATCATTCACCTTCAATGAATAATCTAAACGATGGCCATTATTTACTTTTATTCCTGTAGAAGACCCACCTATTCCAGTGATTACAACAACAGGAGTTATTCCTATCGCCACATTAGACACAGGACTTCCTAAGGCACCTTTGGCACCTCCACTTGCCTTTTGAGCTTCCAAGATTATATCTACTCCAGGTATTAATCTATCCAATGATACGCTTATATTTTTTAACGGATCTTCTTTTGAAACTGCAATACTATAATTTATCCAAATACTTGAATCTACTGTACCAGAAACTATAGCATTTCCAGCTTCTAAAGCTGGATTAAAGCTTAATTTTATATTAGAATTTTCAGGTACTAAACCAAATAAGGTTACTCTATTCAGAGTAAAACTTAGGGGGTTTTGTGCAATATTTTGCCCCCAAATAACCATAGGGCTAAAAAAGAAAAAAATAACGCTAATATATTTCAAAGTGGATTTTGCCATGGTTTACTTTTTTCCTTTATTAAAACTTACTTTCATAGATTTTTGTAAATACTGTACCTTCTTTTTTATAGAGCGGACTCCTATTTCTACATCTAAAGTTTGGTTTGGTTCTAGAATAATACTTTGGTGATCCATATCTATATCCACTTTATTACTCATTGTATTTTTATAGACTTTTAAGTCCCATTCCCCTGGAAGAAGATAACTAAAGTCAAACCCATCCTCTAGAGAACATATTTTTCGAAAAGTATACTCTTTGTTTTTAAGTTCTACGATAAAACTTATATCTTGATTCAAAAGAGCTTTATCTTCTATACTAAAACTTCCCTTTACACTGGAAGCCTTAGTTATTTCAAAATTAATGAAATTTTCATTGGGATGTACATCAAGTCGCATTGGAAAAGGTATATTGGTGATATCATTGACTCCTAAGGACTCTTTATCTACTTGCAGAAAATAACTACTTGGAACTATATTTTTAAATTCAAAATTTCCATTAGCATCCACAATAGCAATATCTTGACCTAAGTACATCCTAATTCCTTCTACCTTACTTAAATCTTCATGACTCACGCTTCCTTTTAAAGTACCATAATCTACCACTTTCTTTATAGGAGCTAGTATATTTACACTATAACGTAAGGCCATATTCAACTCCCTGTCCATCAATTGCCCTTGCCCTATAGAGTATCTAGAAATCAACTCTAATTGAGAAATAGTATTTAATCTGTAATTAACCCCCAATTCCAAAAGGTTTCTATCTTGAAAATACTCCTCTATTATATGGTAGTTTTGGTAAAAAAATCTAGCATTCCACCTATTACTTAAAACTACATTTGCATTTGCTCCAATTACAAACTGAGCAGTCCTTGCCTGCAAGTATCGACTAGTCTCTCCATAGCTGGAAAATACATTAAAATAAGCCCCTTTGTATTGATAGCTAATATTGGTAGAGTAATTATAAGAATTTCCTTTTATTCCAAGTAAGTAGTTGGTAGTTTCTCCCCATCTCCCTTGCACTCCTATATTAAAAGCAAATAAGCGCCTTTGTATATCCAATTGTAAGAACCTTTCTTTATAATCAAATTGCTTAACCTGCATTCTATCTTCATAGATTTGTTCTCCCACATACAAAGTAACATTGGTATTTTGCTTATAGGTATAACGCAAAGATGCGTTGGTTATTTCTCTATAAGGAGCGGCGTAAAACAAAGTATCTTGCTTCTGATTTTTGGCATCCTTTTGATAATTTACATTGAATTGAAGCTTTGGTAGTATACGGTACGACAAATTAGAAACAAGAACAGAAGTATTGGTATAATACCCTGCATAATCTTTAGAAGCTTTTAAATAAGTGGTGGAAAAGTTCCATTTAGTAAATTGAGCCTGACCTTGTAAATAATAGGCCCAGCCTTTTAAAGAGGCTCTCTCACTAATAGAATACTCCCCTTGAAGATTAATATTTTTAGATAAATTACTTTTTGCTCTTAAGTAGTATAAATTACTAACGATGCCATCTTTATGCTCTAATTTTTGTAAGTATCCAAATCCAACCTCTTTAGAATTACTCCAATTATACTGCCCATATATATTCACCTCTTGTTTTATTCCAGTAAAATATCTTGGTTTATTGTAAAATCCCCTGACTAAAATCTTTTCGATAAATTTTTTCTCTACCTCAACTCCTGTTCCATAGCGGGCATATTCCGTTAAGATTGAAGAAGAGAAAGTTTTATCTCCTACATGGGCATAAAAATCATCTGTTTTATAGTTGGCATAATATTCTGGGTACTGCGAAAAAGAGGGTAGCCCAACAGCTTTTGGCCCAAGAGCCTTAATTTGTATTCTTCGTTTTTGCTGTGGATCTAAACTTCCTTCGATATAAAGCTCCCCTTGAAGAGCACTTTTAAATCTTCCTTGTTGCTCACTACTTAAAAAAGTGGTAGCTATTCGAATAGGTACACGGTGATAAGCATCCAGCTCACTAGGCATTAAAGGAATAACCTCTATTGAATTAGTTGCATATACTACCGGTAAGCTATCTTGAAGGCTTTTCGCGCCTAATCTTATCCAGCTTCTTGACACTTGTCCCTGTAAAGGATTAGTAAGTTGATAAGCAGATAACTCTACACTTTGTCCTGGTAAAACCTCTTGTATGCTATCTTGCTCTAAAAAGGCTCCATTGGATAGTTCAAGCTGTATTTGCTCCGTAATGTTTCCGTTGTTTTTTAAGAGATAACTGTTGCGTATCGTATCACCTGATTTCACGTAATTCTCTGAAGTAATTAATTGCAGAGCAATAGATGGTTTCTTCTTTACATTAACTAGAAATTCTTTCTGTAAAACAAGCTCTCCAATAGGAGATTTTAAAACAATCTCTATGGTATGTCCTTTAGCTTGTACTTGACTAGGAAGATATAGAGTCGTAATATAAAGTTGAGCCTGCCCACCTTTAATTTCCATTTGGGTAGATTTTGTAATAAGCCCCCATTCTTTTGGCAATACCAAAGAAGGAATTACACTATAAGGCATAGAAGTGCTGTTGGTGATTCTAAAGACCAACGTTTGCGCTTTCCCAGGTTCTAATAAAGTAGAATCATTTAATAATTCAACAGAAATTTCTTGTCCATAGAAAACCATGGGAATAAAGTAGAATAGTAATAATACTATTTTATTCATTGGCAGTATCGAGTTCTATATTTATCCCAAAAATTTCCTCATTATCTGTACTTGCTAAAACTACAGCGGAATAACTAGAGGCAGGGACACCACTTAACACAACGGAAGTACTCTTGGAGTTATCTGGCAATAACCCAATTTTTGATCCATAAAAAGTTCCTGCCGACTCCCCTGTTTTATTGTCAATTAATTCTACGGAAACCTCCACCGTATCAAACACATCTCCTGTATTTGCTAATGCTACTTGCAAAATACTATCTTGATTTTCTGGATCTTTTTGCAAAGAGAAGCCTTCAAATTCAAGGGTATTTTGTCCCATATTCTTACTATTATTTGTAATAATTTGAATACTATAACGCATAATACTTCTCACTTGAATACCACCTTGAACGGCTTCTGGTTCAATTTCCAAAGCTGGCTCTACCAAAATAGTACTCCAAGTACTTCCTGCTGGAATATTTGAAGGAACATTTATCTCATAAGCAACCTGTATAGTTGTCTGTGGCCCTATTGCAACTAAATCTGAACTAACTTTTACCCAAGGCATATTACTTCTAGGATTAGAACCAAAATCGGTATAAAAGGAAGTACCTTGAGAATTATAACTATAATCCTGTTGATAGATACGAACATTCTTAGTAGTAGAGGCTGTATTTTGTATCTCTATAACCCCTTTATAGGTAACCCCTTCTAGCACATTGAACTCATGAGAAAGACCATTGGTTACAATTATACTCGCTAGCATTGTGCTTGGCCCAAAAAACAACAGTAAAGCTAAAACGTAATAGACAAATTTATTCATTTATTGTACTTTAAATATATTCCAAAATAAAATAGTGCCTCCCTTATTAGTAAAGAAGACACTATTAAAGTTATTGTAATTTAAGAATTATTCCTCATTAATTGTGTAAGTAACAGTCACAGTTGACGCACTTTCTACTAATTGACTATAATTATCAGTATCATACTTTAGAGAATAAGTTAAGTTATGCCCATTACTAGGTCCATTCCCTGTATATGAAGCTCCTATTTCAGTAATTATATCACTAGAATCCATACCACCCAAAGTAATCGCTGTAGGAACAGCTGTACCTAATTTTCCTCCTCCAGCACCTTGTGCAGCCATCCCAGCTGAAACAGTTAAAATCATACCGGCACTTATATCTGTAGCAGATACAGTTATTGTAGCTTGTTTGTCAGCTGCAGTGGGAATGAAGGAATAGTTAAGCCATAGCTCCTTATCTTCCAGAGAATTCCCTAAAGCTTCTCCGGCTTCTGTAGGTGCAGTTAAAGCTAGTGTAATGCCTCCCCCTGTTTCGCCTTCAATATCTACTAAAGAAACAGAAGGGATACCTACTGAAATAGTATGACTAGCTGTCTTAGTATCTCCACCTTGAGCCATTAAACTATTTAAAGTTACTAAAGAAAAAAGAGCAATTAATAATCCGATTTTTTTCATATATATTATTCTAATAAAGTGAGTAGCAAAGATATAAAGAATATGCATCACAAAATACCATACATCTTGTTAAATTAATATAAAATCAGTTAATTTTTAAAGCAATAAATACACCTATACCTATTAAAAAACAATACGATTACTATATTCTTACTTTTTAGTAGTTTTAGGTATAAAATACATAAGCCAACCCCAGTAAAACAGGCCATTTTTCCCTAATCAGCTATTTCTAAAAAAATCTCCATCTATTGCATTAAACCTTAAGCTAATAGCTATTATTAGGCAATCTATTCTTACAAATACTTCCAGACTAATCTTTTTTATAAGAAAGAGGAGTATAAAACCTATTTTATTAAATCCGATAGAAGGTTGGTATATATAATTTAGAAAGCCGCACAGCTCTTTAAAACACAAAACACTTCCATAGTAAAGCAATACAGCAAAAGCAGCTACTGCAATTATAAAAACAAAAAGTATCTTACTTTGCGTTAACTTGGTTTTGAATAAACCATTTATATTTAATAACTTTAATACAACAAAAATCAAAACTAACCCAAAGGCATGTCTATACCATTTTTATCTTTAAGCTCCTCTATCGCACAAAATACTCCTTTAGGTAGTATAGAGTCTTTAGAAACTATTGTGCAATACTGCTTTTTAGTGGCTTTTTTAATTGTATTTATCCGCTTCATAAGAGATACAATGGTTCGTAAAATCCCCTTTAAAATCGCATTACAAAAAAGAACAGCTACTTTTATATCCATTCTTATTATGTATATCATTGTAGGGCTTTTAATGGCTTTAAACTAAAAAAGGTAGCTTACTATATTAGTAGGCTACCTTTTATATTATAATAGTATATATTCTATTTCTTATTGATCTAATTCTTGCTCTTCTTCCTCCTCTGGATAGAAGTCTAAGAACTCTACATCTTCACTCATTGTTTTATCTACAAAGTATTCAAGATTTTCTGTATCTGTTGTTGTAAAGTAAACACGTTGTGTTTTACCAATACTTTCTGATAAGCGGAACAAACGTGGCTCAAGACGATTTCTTAATTGAACATCTAAATCATCAATGATATACATCTTTAATCGATTTACATCAAAACCTGCTGAAGAGAACATTTCATTCAAACGGTTTGCTGTACCAATTAGGATATCATTACCTAAAGACAATTGGTTTTTATCTTCATCTAAATCCGAGTGATCATGCACACCATAAACAGAAACATCCATTCTATAGCTAAAACGCTCAAATTCGTCTAGTAAATGTTGTACCTCAGCTCTGTCTTTTACTACAATTAAAACACGAGTAGATAACATATCATGTACTGGCTCTTCGGTACATTGTAAAGCCGCAATAGCTAAAGCCATTGTTTTACCTTGGTCAGAAGGAGCATAAATAACAAAGTCTTGCCCACTTTTAATTCTACCAAAAGTTTTCTTTTGCATTAATGTTGGCTCAGTAAATCCTTGATTTGCTAAGTTTTCCATTAACTGCTGGTTTATTTTTTTTAATTTCATACTCTATTATTTTAAGCCATTTCTTTAGAAGCAAATACCTTTGCACTCTACTTACAAAATAAGGAATTAATCTTTTACAGATTCATGTATTTCCTTAGTGGCGTAACCATTTATACAATTGTTTCCAAGAAGGTTTCTTTCCATACATTAAGATTCCAATGCGGTAAATCTTTGCCGCCATCCAAACCACTAGTAAGAATGTACCAAACAAAATAGCTAAGGACAAAATTACTTGCCAAACAGGCACACCAAATGGTATACGCATTAGCATTACAATTGGTGAGGTAAAAGGAATCATTGAAAATATAGTAGCAACACTTCCATGAGGGTCATTCATTACGGTAAAAAAGCCGATATACACCCCAAGCATCAAAGGTAATAAAATAGGCAATAAAAATTGCTGAGAATCTGTTTCATTATCTACTGCCGCCCCAATTGCTGCATATAAAGAGCTATAAAGGAAGTAGCCTCCTATGAAATATAGTATAAAATAAAAGGCCAATGAGAATAAAGGCAGAGATAGTATTTCACTGATATAACTTTGCAATTCTAAGGCTAAAGCTGGGTTTACCCCTTGTCCTACATCTTGCAAATCCCCTATTGTTTGGGTAGACCCCATGGTATTGATTCCAAATAAAGCACTAGCTAAAAAAGTAAAACCAACAGCTAACACTCCCCATATAGCAAATTGTAATATACCCGCTAAAGAAGTACCTACAATTTTCCCCATCATCAATTGGAATGGTTTCACAGAAGAAATAATAATTTCTATAATACGATTGGTTTTCTCTTCAATAACCGAGCGCATTACCATATTTCCGTAAATGATAATAAACATCATGATAAAGTAGCCAAAAAGCCCACCTATAATCACTTTGATTTCATTTAAACCTTTAATGGTTTGCTCACCAGAGCTTTTTTGCAAAATCAGATTCACATCCGCCTTTGCAGCATCTATTTTCTGTATATCTAAACCGCTATTCTCTAAGTTAATATGGGTTATTTTGTTGTTTAAAAGTAACTCCACTTTACTTACAAAGCTTAAACTAGGGCTATCATTAGAAATATAGGCAATAGTATTTTGGTAATTAGCAATGGAATCTTGTAAAGGGATATATAAAAGACCATCGTACTTTTCTTGTTGTACATTTTCTTTTAAAATATCCACATCTATCAAGGACACATCAGAATAATTATATTCTTTATTACTTTCAAATTCCTCTATAAATATACCGCTTGGATCATAAATGGCAATTTGTTTGACATTTGCATTCATACTACTTAAATAAGCAATAAGACCCGAAAGCAAAATAAAAAATACAGGACCCAAAAAGGTCATCACGATAAAAGCTTTATTGCGCACCTTGGCAATAAATTCTCTTTTTATAATTAAGGATAAAACGCTCATAAACTATTTACTTACACTTTGGATAAAAATATCATTTACACTCGGTAATTGTTCTTGGAAGTGGGTTACTTGTCCATGCTCAAATAATAAAGCCAATAAATCATTAGGTAGTTTTCCTTTTAAATCTACTAATAACTGTAATTCTTGGTTTAATGTTTTAAAGCTAGTTGGTTCAATGTTGTACTCTTGACTTAAAGCAAGCATTACTTTTTGAACATCCTTGGTTAAAAGCCCTACTTGATAAAGGTTAGTTCTAAATTGCTTTTTCACCTCTACTAATTTCCCTTCTATTAGTTTATGACTATTGTTGATAAGTGCAATGTCATCACACATCTCCTCTACACTTTCCATACGGTGAGTAGAGAATATAATAGTAGTTCCTTTTTTCTTTAACTCAATAATTTCATCTTTAATAAGATTGGCATTCACTGGGTCAAAACCTGAAAAAGGCTCATCTAAAATAAGTAGTTTAGGATCGTGTAATACCGTTACTACGAACTGTATCTTTTGAGCCATCCCTTTAGATAACTCTTGTATTTTTTTATCCCACCAGTGTCCGATTTCCAATTTATCAAACCAATAGGTTAATTGCTTTTTAGCATCCTGTTTACTCATTCCCTTTAGTTGGGCTAAGTACATGGCCTGCTCCCCTACTTTCATACTCTTATATAACCCTCTTTCTTCAGGCATATAACCAATATCCTTAATATGAAAAGGACTAAGAGCTTGACCATCTAAAATAATCTGGCCACTATCGGGATATGTAATTTGATTTATAATACGAATAAGGGAAGTTTTCCCTGCACCATTAGGCCCTAGCAAACCATAAATGCTGCCTTTTGGAACAGTTAAGGATACATGATCTAAAGCTGTTTTATCGGCATATTTTTTAACAACGTCTTTTACTTCTAATATGGGTTGCATAAATAAATAACGAATTAATTTATTGATAAAGTTGAATAATTCTATCAAAAATAGAACATTTTTACAGCTTTCACAATAGCCATAAAAAAACCCAACCTTATTAAAAATAAGGTTGGGAAAAATTGCTATGAAAAAGAAAATCCACTGTTTAATAAGTGTAGGCCAAAAGTAGGACTAATTTTCCAATTAAGAAAACATTTCTTTTACTTTTTCAAAAAAAGATTTGTCACTTTTTGACGGAGCTGGTTTGAAGTTGGCATCCTCTAAATTCTTTTGGAAGAACTCACGTTGCTCTTTAGTTAACTTCTTAGGAGTCCATACATTAACATGTACTAAAAGATCTCCTGTTCCATATCCGTTTAGGCTTGGAATTCCTTTACCTTTAAGACGTAAAATTTTTCCAGATTGAATTCCTTCCTCTAATTTAATACGTACTTTTCCAGTAACTGTCTCTATCTCTTTAGATCCTCCTAAAGCTGCTTCAGCAAAACTAATATAAAGATCAAGGTGAATATTTTCTCCTTCTCTTTTTAGAGTATCATGGTCTAATTCTTCAATTACAACCAATAAATCTCCTGGTACACTGTTCTTACTTGGCGCTTCGTTACCTTTACCACTTACTTTTAATTGCATACCATCTGCTACACCTGCAGGGATTTTGATTGATACGGTTTCTTCTTGAAGAATCATACCTTCTTTATCAGCTCCTTGAGGTTTATGGTCGATTACAGAACCGCTTCCACCACATGTATCACATGTAGCAGCTGTTTGCATTCTACCAAGCATAGTATTCATTACTTTTACCACTTGTCCTGTACCATTACAAGTAGGACAAGTTTTATAGGTAACTCCTGGTGCTTGCACCTTGCGTTTTACCTTTATTTTTTTCTCAACTCCCGTTGCAATGTCTTCTAAAGTTAATTTTACTTTTATACGAAGACTAGTTCCTTTAACGGCTCTTTTTCCTTGGCTTTGTCCACCAAAACCACCGAAGCCTCCACCACCGAAAGCACTTCCGAAAATATCCCCAAATTGAGAGAATATATCGTCCATGTTCATGTGTCCGCCTTGTCCGCCGAATCCTCCAAAACCACCACTTCCATCGAAAGCAGCATGTCCGTATTGGTCGTACTTAGCTTTTTTATCTGCATCACTTAAAACCTCATAGGCTTCAGCTGCTTCTTTGAATTTTTCTTCTGCTTCTTTATCTCCTGGGTTCTTATCAGGGTGGAATTGAATTGCTTTTTTTCGATAAGCTTTTTTAATAGCTCCCGCATCAGCACTTTTATCAACACCAAGTATCTCGTAATAATCCTTTTTCATCTTGTAGATCTATTAATTTATTTTCTTCGAAAACTATTGTCCAATTACTACTTTAGGGAAACGAATAATCTTATCACCTAATTTGTATCCTCTTTCAATTACATCCACAACTTTTCCTTTTAACTCATCCCCTGCTGGAATTTGTGTAACTGCCTCAGCAATATCTACATTGAATACGTCTCCACTTTTAATTTCCACTTCTTCAAGACCTTTAGTAGATAAAGTATCTTTAAGTTTAGTAGAAATTAATTTAACACCAGTTAAATGCTCACTATCTCCTTCTTTTTCAAGCTCAACAATAGCACGATCGAAATCATCTAAAACTGGTAATAGGGTTTGAATAACATCTTGTCCTGCCGTTTTAAATAACTCAATACGCTCTTTTGAAGTTCTTCTTTTGAAGTTTTCAAACTCAGCAAACAAACGTAAGTATCTATCCTTTTCCTCTGTCAACTTCGCAGTTAATTGCTCTTCAGGAGTTAATTCTGTTTCTTGTGCAATTTCTGCTTCTTGTGTTGCAGTATTTTCCTCTTGAGGATTAACTTCTTGGTTATTCACTTCTTGATTATTCACCTCTTGAGAATTGTTCGTAGAAGCATCTTGCTCTGTGTGTATATCTTTTTTAGAATCCATATCTATAGAATAATTATTTTAAAAGTTTCATCACTTTGTTTAATAGCAAATCCTTTGCCAAGGTAGGTGCGCTGTCATAATGACACTTTAAAGTATCGGATTAATTCTAATTTTGGCATAAAAAAACAGACAAAACTGGTAATTACTTGTAATATATTTGCTCTAAAGCCATTTTTAAGTCAGGATACTTAAATTCAAATCCACTCTCTAAAACCTTTTGGCAACTTACCTTTTGGCCTTGTAAAACTAAAATGGACTTTTGTTTCAATAATAGCTTTATTGCAAATGCTGGTATTTTAAAAGGCAATAATGGCCTTTTTAGAACTTCTGCCAAAGTGCGAGTGAACTGCATATTTGTCACCACATTTGGAGACACTGCATTATACACTCCCTGGCAATTGTGCTCAAGTACAAAAATAAACAGACGAATTAAATCTTGGTGATGTATCCAACTATACTCTTGGTTACCACTACCTAGAATTGCACCTGCGCCCATTTTGATTGGCTGGGCCATCTTGGGCAGAGCCCCACCCTTTTTATCTAGAAAAAGTCCTATTCGCAAAATAGTTACTATCCTATTATCCTTTTGAAATTTCCAATTTTGCTCTTCCCATTTTTGAACAACCTCAGCTAGAAAATCTTGGCCATAGATTTGGGTTACCTCCGTTTGCCAATCTTTAGTATCTGGATATATTCCAATGGCAGAAGCACAAATAACTTGCCTTACCTTATTGGGTACACTATCCAAGGTCTTTTGTAAGAACTCACCGGGAATCACCCTAGAGTCCATAATATGTTTCTTTCCTCTTTTAGACCAGGGACCTGCAATATTACTACCACTAAGATGGATTATTACTTCTACTTGATCTAAAGCCTTCAGGTCAATTTCACCCTTATATGGATTCCAAAGGTATCCTATGGCATCGGTAAAAACCCCACTAACTTTATTGGCATCGGTGGTTAGATAATTAACCTTATAATCCAAGTCTAATAAACTCTGTACTAAAGCCTTGCCAATTAAACCAGTAGCTCCAGTAATTAAAACCATCATATTCTCTTTGGTTTTACTTTAACGGTCCATTCAAATTCCATTTGACTAACCTGTTCCCCACTTTGATCTCTACCTATACTTTGCATCCAAAAGGTTACTGCCTCTTGGCTTTCTATAGCTTGTTTAATAGCCTTATCTACTTTTAAGCCATCGTTGCACTTAAAGGTAATTACACCTACAGCCTTTTTGGTAAAGGAACTTTTATTACTTAAAACCAACATAGATATTTTATGATCACTTTGTTGGATCTTTTGCATAACTAAAACTCCAGTAGACAATTCTGCTGCCATGGCTTGTACCGCAAAATACATGGATTTAAAGGGATTTTGATTAAACCATTTAAAGCGAACACTAGTAGTGGCATTTTCATTAGATAGAAAACGAAGTCGTACCCCAGACCAATAAGCCGATGGTAACTTGAAAAATAAAAAACGATTAACATTTGGGACAGTAAAGTTCATAATACGAGTATTTTTACTAAATATACAATAAAAATCAAAGATAGCATACCAATCTATATTGGTTAAAATTATGTTAATATTGAGTACTATGCAATACAAAGTACCTTCTTTTAGCTATATATTTGCATTACACAATAAATCTAGTACAAATGAATATTGAAAACACTAAGGCTCAGATGAGAAAGGGCATATTAGAGTTCTGTATCTTAAGTATTTTACAGGATAAAGATTGCTATACCTCAGAGATTCTCGATGAATTAAAAGCCGTAAAACTCGTGGTAGTAGAAGGAACTGTTTATCCTCTATTAACTAGATTAAAAAACGATGATTACTTATCGTATAGATGGGAAGAATCTATTTCAGGACCACCGCGTAAGTATTATAAATTAACGCAAAGAGGAGAATTATTCTTAGGTGAATTAGCTAAGACCTGGAATGAATTATCCATGGCAGTTGAAAAAATAACCTCTAAAACTAATTCCAATGAATAAAACGCTAACCATAAATATTGCAGGAAGTGTATTTCATATAGAAGAAAACGCTTATATAAAGTTAGATGATTATCTAAAAGCAATAAAATCCACTTTTCCTTTAGAAGAAAGAGATGAGATTATACACGATATTGAAATTAGGGTGGCTGAATTATTTTTTGATTTTCTAACCCCTAGCAATCAAGTTATTACTTTAAAAGAAGTAGAAAAGGTTATTCAAATAATGGGAAATCCTGGAGATTACTCCTTAGAAGATGAACCAAAGGAACAATCTCAGGATTATACCTATACTGCACCTAGAAGACTATATAGAGATACTCAAAACAAAGTATTTGGTGGGGTACTAAGTGGACTTGGACATTATTTCCAAATTGATCCAGTATGGCTGCGTATTATATTTGTGGTGCTAGTTTTATTTTTTGGAACTGGTGTTCTTTTGTATTTCATCTTGTGGATTATTATTCCACCAGCTAGAACTACAGCTCAAATTCTACAAATGGAAGGTCAACCCATCAATATTGACACTATACAAAACAGTGTGAAGAAAAACATGGATGAATTCCAAAAAAAAATGGATTCTTTAGATATGGACCCTATAAAAGAAAGAGTTAGAGGAGTTGGAGAAAGTTCGGGTAAGTGGTTAAGTAAATTTTTTGGTATTGTTTTTATTATAATCAGTACTTTAATGTTTATCCCAATCCTTTTAGTTCTATCCCTAGCCCTTTTACAAGATGATTTTATTCCTAGTCAAATTCTATCTCAAAAACTTGGCTTGATGCCTGAATCTATGCATCAACTTACTCTTGGGGTCTTCTTTTTCTTTGCTTTACCAATTATTGGATTGTTTATCTTAGGTCTTCGACTAATATATAGTAATTTAAAATATGTAGGTTGGACTATACTTTTATTATTCCTATTATGGATAGGTAGTATTTTTTACTTTTCTCTTCCCCTTGCAGCCAATATCACTAATTTCACAATAAATAGTAAAAGCTATAGGATTAATAATATGCAAGTTGGCTATGGCTATAGAATAACAACAAATCAGGAGCAAAAAAGTAATTTCTACACCCAAGAATTACCAAACACAGACCATGTTATAATTGGCTTTAAGAGTCCTTCTTTTTTAGAAGATTCTACTTCCATAGAACAAAATCCATTGCAAAGTTTTACTATTTCCATTAGTCCAACTATGCAAGACCAAATCTATATCAAAGCAATTGTGAAGCAAAAAAGAGATGCCTTCAAAAGCTCACTTTGGCAAAAAGACTGGAAAGTAATCAAGCAAAATGGAGATACCTTATTTTTAGCAGCATCGGCCTTCAAGGATATTCTACCCACAGTAGATCGAGAGGATATCATCTTAGATTATACCCTTTACCTACCACAGGACAAAACGGTGCAGATGACACAAGAACTTTCTAATGCCCTTGGATTGCCTGATGCCAAAATAGGTAAGAGATATACCTTAAATAAAGACAATGAACTTATTGCTATTAACTAAGTAAAAAGCAAGTCAATTAAAAAAGCCGCTTTACTTTCCCATTAAGGAATTAGTAAAGCGGCTTTTAATTTGTTTTATTTCTTAAATTATTGTGCTCCTGCTTGGTTTTGAGCATCTTGAATCATTTGTTGGTTTGCGCGAATAGCAAACTCTACTCTTCTGTTTTTTGCACGTCCAGCCTCTGTATCATTTGATGCAATCGGATCAGCAATACCAAGACCATCCGTAGTCATACGGTTAGCTGCAACCCCTTGTTGAACTAAATATTGTTTCACAGAAGCAGCCCTTTGTTTAGATAGACTTAAGTTATATTCCTCTCTACCTGTATTGTCTGTATAACCATAGATACTTATATCTGTATTAGGTTCTTGTTTGAATACAGCAGCTAGCTTATCTAAGTTCTCTTTGGCCTTTGGAGTTAAAGAGGACTTATTTAAATCAAAGTTCACAGAGTTTTCCCCTAAAACTAATTTGATTCCCTCTCCAACACGTTCCACTTGAGCCCCTGGAATGGTTTGCTCGATTTCACGAGCTTGTTTATCCATTTTATTACCGATAATTCCACCAGCAGTTCCACCGACTACTCCACCAAGAATAGCTCCTAAGGCTCCATTCCCACCCTTGCCAAGGTTGTTTCCTAGAATCCCTCCTATAATTGCTCCTCCGGCTGCTCCAATTGCAGCACCACGTTGGGTTTTATTTGTATTTTTAACAGACTCACAACCTGTAAAACTAACACTTGTTACCATTAAAGTTGAAGCCAATACTACTGTCGCTAATTTTCTCATCTTTACTATTTAATATAGATTAATTTCTAACAAAGTGATAGGTTACATTATAACTTTGTCCGCCTGAATAAAATTGGTCTACTAAATCAAAACTAGAACCTGTTTGATTAGTTAGTTGTAAGGAATAACCTGTAGTAACATTTTTTGCTTTTTCCCCTTGGTCTACAAATTTAAATTCGAACAGACCATTTGGAGTAATGCTCCACATAAAGTTACTATCAAAATTAGGACAGTCCCCACCCTGATTTAAAGCTAAAGAACCAGTATTATTGTTTGAAACAAACTTCCACTGACTACCTTGAAAACAACTTGCATCTGCTATATTGAAAGAATTTACCTTTACAAATTCCCCTCCTATATGAGATACTTTAGTTAAAGTCCAACTTCCCTTTAACCCTACCTGGCTTTTTGTATCCATAGTAGGCTTACAAGAGACTACAAATAGTGCAATTGCACCAAAATAAAATAATTTTTTCATCCGCTTATTTTTTAAATATGTAATAATTTCCGAATTATGTAACCTTGCTTACTAAAACTATGCCAAAATGACAGCCAAAATTGATTCGGCACCTTTTTTGACCTCATTACTGTAAATTTAGTAAATTAATTGTCAAATAAATAAAATCATTCTTATGACATCTGGAAAAATTAACGTTACGGTGGAAAATATCTTTCCATTAATCAAAAAGTTCTTATATAGCGACCATGAAATTTTCTTAAGAGAATTAATTTCCAACGCAACGGATGCGACTTTGAAATTAAAACATCTAACTAGTATTGGAGAAACAGACACACAGTACGGTGATCCAATTATCGAAGTTAAAATAGATAAAGAAAATAAAACTCTTACCATAAAAGACCAAGGTCTTGGAATGACAAAAGAGGAAGTTGAAAAATATATCAACCAAGTTGCTTTCTCAGGAGCTGAAGAGTTCTTAGAAAAATACAAAGACAGCGCAAAAGACACTGGAATCATTGGTCACTTTGGTTTAGGTTTCTATTCTGCTTTTATGGTTGCTGATAAAGTAGAAATATTCACAAAATCTTTCAAAGATGAGCCTGCTGCACATTGGACATGTGATGGAAGCCCAACTTATACTTTAGAAGAGTGTGATAAAACAGATAGAGGTACAGAAATTGTATTGCATATAGCGGAAGATTCTTTAGAATTCTTAGAGGATGCTAAGATCGAAGAGTTATTAGTGAAATACAATAAGTTTATGCCTGTGCCAATTAAATTTGGTACTATTACTGAAAAAGAAGGAGATGTTGAAATCATAAAAGACAACATCATCAATAACCCACACCCAGCTTGGACAAAACAGCCTTCTGAATTAACAGATGCTGATTATACAGCGTTTTATAAAGAGTTATACCCAACTCAATTCGAAGATCCGTTATTCCATATTCACTTAAATGTGGACTATCCTTTTAACTTAACTGGTATTTTATACTTCCCTAAGTTAAATGCAGATATGCAAATGCAAAAGGACAAAATCCAACTTTACCAAAACCAAGTATTCGTTACAGATAACGTAGAGGGGATTGTACCGGATTTCTTAACGATGTTAAAAGGAGTAATTGATTCTCCAGATATTCCTTTAAACGTTTCTAGATCTTACCTACAAGCTGACGGTAATGTGAAAAAAATATCTAGCTATATTACTCGTAAAGTAGCTGATAAATTAAAATCATTATTTACTGAAAACAGAGAAGATTTCGAGAAAAAATGGAACGACATCAAAGTTGTTTTAGAGTATGGAGTACTTTCAGAAGATAAATTCTACGATAGAGCAAAAGGCTTTATGTTGTACCCAACTGTAGAGGATACTTACTTCACAATTGAAGAGTTAAAAGAAAAAATTAAAGATAACCAAACCGATAAAGATGGTAAATTAGTTATCTTATATGCTTCTAACAAAGAAACACAACACAGCTATATTTCAGCTGCTCAAAACAAAGGTTACCAAGTTTTATTACTTGATTCACCAATTGTTTCTCACTTAATCCAAAAATTGGAAAGCGAGAACCAAGATCTAACTTTTACTCGTGTAGATTCTGATCACATTAGTAACTTAATTAAAAAGGACGAGCAAGAAATCTCAAGATTATCTCAAGATGAGCAAGATTCATTAAAGAATATTGTAGAGGCAATTGTTCCTAAAGAAAGATATACAGTAAAATTAGAGTCTTTAGATAGCCAAGATGAGCCGTTTATTATCACTCAACCAGAGTTCATGCGTCGTATGAAAGAAATGAGCCAAAATGGTGGCGGTGGTATGTTTGGTATGGGGAACTTCCCTGAAATTTACAACATCAGTGTAAATACCAACTCGGACTTAGCTAGTGCTATTATCAATAATACAGATGAAGCTGCTAGAACAGTTCAAATCAACCAAGCTTTAGATCTTGCTAAATTATCTCAAGGTCTATTAAAAGGAGAAGAATTAACTGCTTTTATTAAAAGAAACTTCAACAACTTAAAATAGTCTCTATTTTAAGTAAAATACCTAGCCTGCAATGTTTTGCAGGCTTTTTTTATTTTCCTGTTTTTTTTATCTACCTTAGATAAGCTCAAAAAAAGACACTTTCCCCCTACTTTGCACAAAGGAGTGTATTATTTAAATTAAATTATTTTCAAAAAGACATTTGTCCTTCTTAAATAGCGGTGCAAAGGATAATTTTGCGGCACTTTATAAGACTTAAATATGGATCAAAAAAATACAATAAAGGGCGTTTTTCTAGTTGCACTAGGAGCATCTAGCTTTGGAATGTTAGGTTCTTTTGTGAAACTTGCCTATGAACATGGTTATACTACTCCTGAAGTAACTTTATCCCAAGTTTTACTGGGATTACTTGGAGTGTTTTTGATTAACTTTTTTAGAAAAAAAGCTACTGCGGAAAAAAAAGCTACTTCTAAAGAAATTAGAAATTTAATACTTGGAGGAACTTCTATGGGGTTTACCTCGGTTTTATACTACTTATCGGTTAGTTATATCAATGCTTCTATTGCTGTGGTTTTACTAATGCAAAGTGTTTGGATTGGTGTTGTTATGGAAAGTATTCTAACTAAACGATTTCCAAGTCTAACCAAAATAATAGCTGTTTTTATGGTTTTATTTGGCACAGTCTTAGCCACTAATGTAATGCAGAGCCATATTGAACTAGATGTAAGAGGAGTCATTTTTGGACTTTTAGCTGCTTTATCTTTTGCTACAACAATGCTTTGTTCGAATTTAATTGCCAATGAGTTAGCTGCTCCTAAAAGGAGTTTGTTTATGCTTTGCGGGGCTACTATTATCGTTTCATTGTTCGCATTTATAACTCAAATAGGACCTAATAACTTTTCTTTTATGCAAGATTTTTATGGTTATTTCTCCGACAATACTACTTCGATTCACGATTTCAATTGGTCTATCTTTTATTCTTGGGGAATTTTGTTGGCTTTATTTGGAACTATACTACCACCTATATTTTTAAACATGGGATTTCCTTATACAGGAGTAGGTCTTGGAAGTATTATTTCTTCTTTAGAATTACCCGTATCGGTAAGTGTAGCTTACTTTGTACTACAAGAACAAGTGATTTGGCTGCAATGGGTAGGAATACTGTTAATTCTAGCTGCTATCTTTTTAATGAACTCTTCTATTTTACTAGGTTCAAAAAAAGTGCAGTAACTAAAATAATAAAGGAAAGATGGCTTTACAACCTTGGTCTTTCCTTTTTGAAATTACTTACTTATTTTTCAAAGAGCTCCTTTTTTAAAAAAGGAGCTTTTTTTATATATAATCCTCTCATGGTTTTCAGTGATTCACCCTTAATAAAATGTTAATTTAAAAATTAACCAAGTCTATTGGTGCTAATTTAGCTGCATTAAATCCCATGAGTATGTATAAGAAAATCTTACCACTTATCCTTTTTTGCAGCGCTACCTATGCACAAGTCAGTAAGGACACCATCTATTTAAATGCTTCTAAAGAAATAACCGACAAAGTAAATGCTACCCAGTACGCGATACAGAACGACCATGGAACTACTCCATCCTACTATAGTATTTATGATCTATCTAGCCAGCAGATGATCTTACAGGGAAAAGCCATGATAGAGGATAATCAAACTTTTGTTTGGGTTGGAGAAGTAAATTCTTTTTACAATGGAAATTTACTTACCAATGTTTTTTTCTTTGATCAAGATGGTCAATACGATAAAGTAGATTCCTATCACCCCATTACAAAGGAAAAGTTTACTGTTGCATTTGAAAATGGATATATGACAGATGGTAAAATTAGTACCGTAGAACAGGGACTAATCATATATATTGAAATAGACAAAGGCGAGTATAAACTAATACAATATAGCGATTTAGAAAACCCTTTAAATCGCCAAGAATTCCAGTACGAAAATTCACTACAAACCCAAAACAACTACTTTAATAAAAAAGGTGATTTACTATATTCTTGTACTTACCAAGATGGTACTCCCTATAGTGGAACAGTAGCTCAGACCTTTAACCAAAGTTTAGACATAGACTTTGTAACTACCTATGAAAAGGCACAACAAGTTAATATAGAAGGTTTTTATAGCAATGGCGCTAAAAAATATACTACCACTACTTCACCAGAATATACCAAGAGTATCTATTTTGATAAAAATGGGGACATAATGGGAGAATATTTTATAAACAATAACTCTTACTATAAAGATGGAAAAGATTATAGTTTTGACTATCAAAACGGTACACAAGATAGAATTGCCTCTACCATGGAGTATAAAGACGATCAATTATATAGTGTAAGTTATTACGATACCACTTCAGAGTTCAATCCTATTTTAGAAACCTCTTTCTACGATGCGAACAGCCAACTTGATTCTATACAGTATTTTGACGCAAATCAAAAGTTACGCTCTACCCTAACTTATAAGGATTATAGCCCCCTTAATGGTACTAAATACGATACAGATCAAATAACTACCTACAAAGATGCAAGAATTGTAGAGCAAACTACCTATTACCCAAACACTAAAGTCCTGTTTGAATACTACCAAGATCATAAGAGTACTTACTATGATTTCCAGCAAAATAGTATTGGAACATTGGAATATAATCCTCAAAACATTAGCTATTTAGAGCCCTATAACGGACAATATTTCTCTTTAGAAACCACTGGTATAACCCAACAAGACACTTATAAAAACGGACACATCACCCAAGTAATAACTTTTTACCCAAACCAAGATTTTACACAAAAATTACGTCCTGCCTCAAAAGTTATAAGTGCATTGGGACAAAGTACAAAAACCTATTTCTATCCAAATGGAGTAATTAGAGAGCTTAGCAATTACACCAACTTTAACTACCAAGATAGTTTAGCTAATGCTAAATACTATCACCCAAACAATACATTAATGGGACAGTTTGAAGGGGAAAAAGGCCAAGGAACAATCATCGAATTTTCAAAAGAAAACATTCCTATTTCCTTTAGTGAGTATGAAAATGGGCAATTGACCCATCAAAAAAGTTACGCTTTGAAAGAGAATAATTACTGGAGTGAGGACATAGAAAAAACGCCTGATTCTTACTTCCTACAAAAGGAAATAGACTTTAATAAAAAAGGGGTATTTTACGATTATCACAACCAAAGCTCTAGTGTGGTAGAATACAAAAATCGCTTACCTTATAATGGGGAAGTATGGTTAATGGATTCTTATAATTTCACTAAAATCCCATATCAAAAAGGTCTAGTACACGGTAAAAAACAACAATTATCTGTGTCAGATTTTATTAGTATACTTTCCCAAGAGTACTACCAAGACGGGGAACTGATTAAAGAAGAAGTGTTTTTTGAAGGAGAACTACAAGAACAAATCCATTATAAAAACGGATTAAAAGATGGTCTATATACCTCTTATAATGTGTTGTTTGAACCTACTCTTATCTCTGAAATAGAATATAAACAAGGAGAGCCTTATGATGGTTTTTTACAAGAATCACTTTATTATTACACCGTTACAACAAACTATAAAAATGGAAGGATCACAACTAAATCCTACCTATTTGATTCATATTCCGATCCGCAAATTAGTGCTCAAGATGTTTTTCAATCCGAAAACCATTTCACTAGAACATGGTATAAAGAACAAGACAAATTATTGTCTTACCAAGTGCAAGATGATCTCTTACAGGGAGATGTTGTCTTTTTTGAAGACGGTAAACCTAAGAAAACGGTAACCTTTAACAAAGGATCCTTAGTACAAGGAGAAATTAAACTACTTTCTAAAAAAGTAGAAGACATATACGATTTTGATTCTTTTTCTCAGGAGCAAGAACCTAAGTATTATCTATGGAATAAAAATAAAAACAAAGTGGATCTTCGCATCTTTACTCAAAGCGATAATTCCTTGCTTTATCACCTAGAGGCTAAAATTCGCCGTGAGGATCCAAAGAGTAATGTCTTAGGAATAAACCAAATAACGCCTTGCCAATTATTTGTAGACTTTGAGCAGCACCAAGCTCTTTGTGAGCAAGAGAGCTATTATTAAAACACACTACCCCCTTTGGGTTTAGAACATAAAAAAGTCACCTTTTAGAAGGTGACTTTTGTTTTATATAGGGAAAAAATAAATTCTCTTATAAGTCTTAGTTGGTTAAAAAATCAAAATCTACCACCTCGTAACCAAATCTACAAATAGCCAAAAACATAATAAATAAAAAAACATATCTTACCCACACCTGTCCTTTTAAAATAGCTAATTTGGCTCCAAAATACCCCCCTATCCCATTACATAAAGCCATAGGTAAGGCTATTTTCCATATAATTTGGCCTTTTAATAAAAACAGACATATACTACCAAAGTTGGTAGCTAGATTAATCATCTTTGCATAAGCCGAAGCCTTGAAAAAATCAAAGCCCACTAGAAATACAAATCCCATGATAAAAAAGGTTCCAGTGGCAGGTCCTATAAAACCGTCATAGAATCCAACTATAATAGAAATTAAAATACCATAAGTGTATTGTCTTCTTTGGGTTAAGGCTACTATTGTTTTACGGGCAAAATCCTTTCTTAAATAAGTAAAAAACCACAGTAAGACCAATATGATAAGTAATAATGGTTTAATAAATTCATTGTTCACTTTGGTTAACACAAAGGATCCCAAAAATGCACTACAAAAAGAAATACTTGCTAAAACACCGAAGTAAACCCAATTAATGGAAGTTGTCTTTAGGTATTGCCTTACGGCTATAGCAGTTCCAGAGAAAGCCGGGATTTTTAGAGTCCCAATAAGACTTGCAACAGGTATATTAGGCATTATAGCTAAAGTTAAAGGGGTTTGAATTAATCCACCACCTCCGGCAATTGCATCTACAAATCCTGCGCAAAATGCAATCAGACACAAATACAATAAAATATCTATTTCCATAAGAAGTAAAAAAACAAATGTAGAAAAACAAAGTCTAATTACCCTTTGATTTAGCCTAAATTCTTCGGGCCTATGCCTTGATTTATTATCCCATTAAAAACCAAGACTCTTTTAAACAACAATAGAAAACCTCATCGGTTTTCTATTGCATACTTTTTAAAGAATTAACAATCCTAATTCTTTGATATTTTGAAAAGGTTTACTGTATAAAAACGGTTCAAAATCCTCCTGTGTAAACTCCTCAAAACTAGCTTTCATTTGAGCATAGGTTAAGGTTCTAGTTGGACTTTGATCTAATTGCTGTACAAAATGTAAGAACCAATTGGCATGATTTAAGTTCATATCTATACCAAGGGTTTTCTTTTTAGTATGTAAAACCATATGAGCCATTTCAAACACCCTTCCTTTTTTCTTTTTCTCAAAAGCCTCTATAAAAGGCAGGCTTCCTAAATAAAACACTTTCTGATTAGGCTTATAGTTTGGCAGGGTCTGCTCATTTAAACAGTTCTCTATAAAATTTGGTGCAATAGAAGTTCTAGGAACTTTGAAATCGAACCAATCTTGTAAAGGCCAATCTAAGCACATATGGTGCATAAAATTATAAAGAGACTTTCTTAGTCCAAAGGAGAATTTCTCATGCTCATTTCCATTAAGTTCTCTATGTGGTACATCATTATTGGCAAAGGTTCCTTCTTTGGCTAATAAAGATTCTACTTTATATGCCTTAGGATCCATACCAACAGGAGAGTGAGCAGTCATGGCAAATTGATGCCAGAATCCACTTTGCATTACCCCGTTTTCAAACATTTGTCTAACCATCTCTAAAGAGTCAATGGTCTCTTGCGAGCTTTGAGTTGGGAAACCGTACATTAAATAAGCGTGTACTAAAATACCTGCTTGAGTAAAGTTGCGATTTACCTTGGCTACTTGCTCCACCGTAACTCCTTTGTCGATTAATTTCAATAAGCGATCCGAGGCAACCTCTAAACCACCAGAAACGGCAATACATCCAGAGGCCTTTAATAAATAACAAAGATCTTGGGTAAAGCTTTTTTCAAAGCGAATATTAGTCCACCAAGTCACGTGTAATTTTCTTCGAATAATCTCCAAAGCAACCTCTCGCATTAAGGCAGGTGGAGCAGCTTCGTCTACAAAGTGAAACCCAGTTTCACTGGTTTGTTCCACTAATTCTTGCATACGATCCACAATTAACTTGGCAGTTACCGGTTCATAAAGGCGTATATAATCTAAACTAATATCGCAGAAAGTACATTTACCCCAATAGCAACCATGTGCCATAGTTAATTTATTCCATCTTCCATCGCTCCACATACGGTGCATTGGATTTACGATCTCTATAACAGAGATATATTCTTTTAAAGGTAAATCACTATAATCTGGAGTACCAATCTGATTTTGTTTATAATCGTGTTTAAGTGGATTGTTAATGTACTGTACTTTATTATCCACACAAACTAAGGTTCTTTTTAGCTCATTTAGCTCTATTTTACCTTCTACATATGCAATAAGATTCTCAAGTGGAGCCTCTCCATCGTCTAGGGTTATAAAATCAAAAAACTCAAATACACGAACATCTTTTAAATCCCTTAATTCCGTATTGGGAAATCCTCCTCCCATGGTAATGGCAATATCAGGATAGTTTGCCTTTATGTATTGGGCACATCTAAATCCACTATATAAGTTACCTGGGAATGGAATAGAGAAACCAATGATTTTAGGAGAGGTCTTTTGAATAATCTGCTCTAAAATCTCTATGGCTATTTGATCCACATAAGATAGCGGCTCCCCTAAAGATGCATAAAGCTCATCAAAGCTATGTGCTGAACGACCAAGTCGCTCTGCATAACGGCTAAATCCAAAATTAGTATCCACACTACTTTGAATTAAATCCGATAAATCTTCTAAATATAAAGTGGCTAGGTGTTTGGCCTTATCTTGAATTCCCATATCACCAAAGGCCCAGTGCAAGTCTTCTAACTGATCGAATCTTGAGGCTCTAGGTAGAAAGTCCCCTTGAACGATACCATGAGCAAGAGTTGGGTTTTTTCCTTGTAAAAAAGCTATAACCGCATCGATGGACTCAATGTAATCTTGTTCAAAGGCTAAAATTCGATGTACATTTAAAGATACTTCCTCTGTATTTTGATGAACATAGTCAAAAAGCCTTGTCAATCCCTTTTTTGAGAAAATCGCTAGGATCACCTCAATACCTAAATCGGCTTGATAACTAGGTATGTCCAAGGTATTTAAAAACCCCTTTATATAAGCCGTAGCAGGATAAGGAGTATTTAATTGGGTAAAGGCCGGAGTAATAAGAGTAATTGTTGTATTCACTTTAATTTCGAATTTTGCTACAAAGGTAGTATATTGTAACTGACAATAAAATATATTAACCCAACGTTAAAGCTAGCCGTAGGCAGATTTAATTCTTTAATTTAGCACAAAAATAGACTATACTTATGCCTAACGATACGATTACTTTTCAAAACTCAGGCTACTTTTCTAAGTTAATGGTAGATTACCTTAACCAGAAAAGCACTTTAGAACCTCTTTATAATAGGGCTGTAAGCTTAGAGAATTTCCACGCTCAGATCCTAGAAAAGCAAGAGAATTACTCTTCTAAAAATAGAGCTCAACTTTTTAGTGCATTACAAAAACAATACTCCACAGTATCTTGTGGCTTAAAAACCCAAGAAAATATAAATTTATTACAACACGAGAATACCTTTACAATTACCACTGGACATCAGCTGAATTTATTCACTGGCCCTTTGTATTTTTTGTATAAGATTATTTCGGTTATAAATCTATGTACCACTTTAAAGAAAAAATATCCCCAATATAATTTTGTGCCCATTTATTGGATGGCTACAGAAGACCATGATTTTGATGAAATCAACCACTTCTTTTTCCAGGATAAGAAAATCAATTGGCAAAGGTCAAGCACAGGTCCTGTGGGAAGATTATCTACAGAGGGACTAGACAAGGTTTTGGAGGTTTTCTCGGCTCACCTTCCTCTAGGAAACAATGCGAAAAAAATAAAGGACTTATTTCAAGATGCATATTTAAACCATGAGAATTTAGCACAGGCAACTAGATACCTAGCCAATGAATTGTTCACTGACCAAGGCCTTGTTATTGTAGATGGGGATGATGCAGAGCTGAAACAGCTTTTCGCTCCTTATGTAGAAAGAGAGCTTTTAGAGCAAACAACCAAATCCCAGGTAGAAACTACTTTTGCTATTTTAAAGGATTACCAAATACAGGTTAACCCTAGAGATATCAATTTATTCTATATTTTAGATGACCTAAGAGAGCGTATTATCCTTCAAGATGGTGTTTACCATGTTAATAATACCGATATTGTTTTTACAAAAGAACAGCTATTAGAACATTTAAAGACCCACCCGCAAAACTTTAGTCCAAATGCTATAATGCGTCCTTTATACCAAGAGGTAATTTTACCTAACCTATGTTATATTGGAGGTGGTGGAGAGCTTGCTTATTGGTTAGAATTAAAACCAGTGTTTGATTTAAATAAAGTAACCTTCCCTATTTTATGTTTAAGAAACTCTGCATTAATTGCCTCTAAAAAGCAAGTAGAAAAATTAGACCGATTAAACTTAGATTGGAAAGATATCTTTTTAAAGCAAGAGGCTCTTATTAATTTAAAAGCAAAAGAGTACTCTAATGTGGATTTTAACTTCGAGTCGCAAAAGCAACTTTTAGAAAAACAATTCCAAGATTTATTACTCCTATGCGATAAAACGGATAAATCTTTTAAAGGAGCTGTTTTAGCACAAGAAAAAAAGCAACTTAAAGGTTTAGATAACTTACAAAAACGCCTTTTAAAAGCGGATAAAAAAGCCCAAAAGGATAAACTACAGCGTATTGCTAGCATTCAAAATGAACTATTCCCCTCTGGCTCATTGCAAGAGAGAAACAGTAATTTCAGTAGTTTTTACATAGAATACGGTCCAAATCTTGTTCAAGAATTAATAGAAAAGCTAGATCCTTTAGACCACAATTTTGATCTAATTATTTTATAAATACCATAAAAGATATATGCATGCATATATCTTTTTTTTTGCATATATTAGATGTCTAACCAAAAATAATCTTTTATGAGTTTCACCCAAAAAATGCTTCAACAAGACGCTTTACAAGACAAAGTCATTGTAGTAACAGGCGGAGGAAGTGGTCTAGGTAAGTCTATGGCTACTTATTTTTTAGAATTAGGAGCAAAAGTAGTTATTACCTCCAGAGATCTAGATAAATTAAAAGCAACAGCACAAGAATTAAGTCAAGCCACAAAAGGCCAATGCTACCCTATTGCTTGTGATGTACGTCACTACGACCAAGTAAGTGATATGTTAGAAAAGACAATAGAGAAATTTGGAAAGGTAAACGTGCTTGTCAATAATGCCGCGGGTAACTTTATCTCCCCAACAGAGAGACTTAGCGCTAATGCCTTTGACACAATTATTGACATTGTTTTAAAAGGAAGTAAAAACTGTACCCTTGCCTTTGGAAAACACTGGATAGAAACCAAACAAAAAAACAATGTAGTTTTAAACATCACCACCACTTATGCTTGGACAGGTTCAGGTTATGTAGTACCATCGGCTTGTGCTAAAGCAGGGGTTTTAGCCCTAACTAGAAGTCTTGCCGTAGAGTGGGCAAAATATGGCATTAGAACCAATGCAATTGCTCCAGGGCCTTTCCCTACTAAGGGTGCTTGGGATAGATTATTACCAGGAGATTTAAAGGATAAATTTGACTTAACCCAAAAAGTACCTCTAAGAAGAGTTGGAGACCACCAAGAATTAGCCAATTTAGCTGCATATCTTGTTTCTGATTTCTCAAGTTTCATCAATGGTGAAGTAGTTACTATAGATGGAGGAGAATGGCTTCAAGGTGCTGGAGAGTTCAATATGTTAGAGCAAATCCCTGAGCCTATGTGGGATGCCTTAGAAATGGCTATTCGAAAAAAATAAAAAAACAATACTTATCTTAAAATGTCATTTTACTTAAAATGACATTTTTTTTTCTTAACCTTCTACTTGTTAATACTTTACCCAAAGTGTTGATAAATAAGATTTTATCAAGTCATAAAAAATCGTATTTTTACCACTTATATAATTCATTTAAATAAAATGGGGAAAATCATTGCCGTTGCAAATCAAAAAGGTGGAGTTGGAAAAACAACTACCTCTGTAAATCTTGCAGCATCTTTGGGAGCGTTAGAGAAAAAAGTTCTACTTATAGATGCTGACCCTCAAGCAAATGCAACCTCTGGACTAGGAGTTGATGTAGATACAGTAGAAATTGGAACCTATGGAGTATTAGACCATAGTTATACTCCAATGCAAGCTGTTGTACCATGTACAGCACCAAATGTAAGCTTGATACCAGCTCATATTGATTTAGTAGCCATCGAAATAGAATTAGTAGATAGAGAGAATAGAGAGTATATGCTTAAACAAGCTTTACAATCTATAAAAGACCAATACGATTATATTATTATCGATTGCGCTCCATCTTTGGGTCTACTTACTTTAAATGCATTAACTGCTGCAGATTCTGTTATTATACCTATTCAGTGTGAGTACTTTGCTTTAGAAGGATTAGGAAAATTACTCAACACTATAAAAAGTGTTCAAAAAATACATAATCCTCATTTAGATATTGAAGGATTGCTATTAACTATGTATGATTCTCGTTTAAGACTCTCTAACCAAGTGGTAGAAGAGGTTCAAAAACATTTTCACGATATGGTATTCCAAACTATTATTCAAAGAAATGTCAAACTAAGTGAAGCGCCAAGTTTTGGAGAAAGTATTATAAATTATGATGCAACTAGTAAAGGGGCAACTAATTATATTAACTTAGCTCATGAAGTTATACGAAAGAATCATTAATATAAAAGTCGGCAAATAAATTAATTATGGCAAAAGCATTTAAAAAACAGGCTTTAGGAAGAGGTTTATCGGCACTATTAAAAGACCCTGACAACGATATAAAATCTGTAAGTGATTTTGGATCGGATAAAGTTGTGGCCAATATTATTGAATTGGATATAACTTCTATTGAGGTAAATCCTTTTCAACCAAGAACAAACTTCAACGAAGAGTCTCTACAGGAATTAGCTACTAGTATTAAAGAATTAGGTCTTATTCAGCCTATTACGGTTAGAAAAATCGATTTTAATAAATACCAATTAATTGCTGGAGAAAGACGTCTTAGAGCATCTACTTTAATTGGTTTAGAGAAAATCCCTGCCTATATACGCATTGCTAATGATAATGATTCATTAACAATGGCTTTGGTAGAAAATATTCAACGCCATGATTTAGATCCTATTGAAATTGCTTTATCCTACCAACGTTTGATGAGTGAGATTGATTTAACCCAAGAGCAAGTAAGTTTAAAAGTAGGTAAAAAAAGATCTACCATAGCCAACTACTTACGCTTACTTCGTTTAGATCCAATTATTCAAACTGGTATGAGAGATGGTTTCATTTCTATGGGACATGGGAGAGCGCTTATTAACATAGAAGACACCGACATTCAAAGTCAAATCTACCATAAAATTATCAAGGAAAATCTATCGGTTCGACAAACAGAGCAACTGGTTAAATCTTACCAAAGTAATCCAACAAATTCCTTAGAAAAAACCAAACAAAGTGCTAATGCTTTTAACCTTAATAGTCATTATTGTAAATCTTTTGATAATTTTTTCGGTACTAAAGTAGATATCAAGGTTTCCAATGATGGAAAAGGAAAAATTTCAATACCTTTCCGCTCTGAAGAAGATTTAAATCGTATCATCAAACTTTTAGAAACTAGTGAAAAGTAGATTTATTATATGTTTATTCTTTTGTACTCTATTGTCTTTAAACACTTTTGGACAAAGTAAAAAAGAAAAAAAACAAGAATTAGATAGCCAAGAAATTGATGCTTTAGCCCCGGCAAGAGCGGCTTTTCTTACCAGTGTTGTACCCGGCCTAGGTCAAATTTACAACAAAAGTTATTGGAAAGTTCCACTAGTTTATGCCGGTATTGGAATCCCAGCCTACTTTTGGGCAGATAATCAAAAACAATATACCTCTTACCGCAACGAGTACAAACGACGTTTGCAGGGTATAGTAGATAAAGATGATCCTATTTTTGGAGAGCTAGATAACCAAAGATTATTAGATGCTCAAAAATTTTATCGAAGAAACAGAGACCTCTCTGTTGTAATTACCGTAGGTTTTTATATTCTAAGTATTGTGGATGCCAATGTGGATGCGCATTTATCCCAGTTTAACGTCAATGAAAACCTTACCATCAAACCGGTTTTTGAATTAAACAATAAATTTGATCCGGTTCATCAAATGCAATATGCTGTAAACATATCCTATAAATTCTAAAAACTAACCACTATTATTATGAAAATTGCTTTATTAGGCTACGGAAGAATGGGCCAAATTATTGAAAGAATTGCCCTGGAAAGAGGTCATCAAATTGTGCTTAAAAAACACAGTAAAAATTCCTTTGAAGGTTTAGAAGATGCCGATGTAGCCATTGATTTTAGCTTACCACAAGTAGCGGTTGAAAACATTAAAACAGCCCTTGATTACAACGTTCCTGTGATATGTGGAACAACAGGATGGCTAGATCATTACCAAGAAATTATTGCATATGTAGAGCAAAAAAACGGAGCATTTATCTATGCTTCTAACTTTAGCATTGGAGTAAATATATTTTTCGAATTAAACCAATACTTGGCTAAAATGATGGATCATTTAGACCAATACAACGTTGATCTACAAGAAATTCACCATACTAAAAAACTAGATGCACCAAGTGGAACAGCCATTACCATAGCAGAGGGAATTATAGCAAATACCAAATATAACAATTGGACAATGCAAGAGCCTTTAGATAGAGAAATCTCTATTACAAGTATTAGAGAAGGTAATGTTCCAGGTACCCACATAGTGGATTATAACTCTGAAATTGATCAAATTCAAATCAAACATACCGCTCACAATAGAGAGGGTTTTGCCCTAGGAGCTGTGGTTGCTGCGGAATGGATTTACCAGAAAAAAGGTGTTTTCACAATGAGCGATGTGCTTAACATACAAAAATAACTCTTAAAAACCTTATTATCATGACTATAACACAATGGTTTTTATTTTTCCTATTGGTGCAAGTTATACACTTTTTAGGAGTTTGGAAATTATATCAGAAAGCTGGTTTTAAGCCTTGGCAGGCATTAATTCCAGTATATAATGCTGTTATTTTAATGCGTATAATAAACCGTCCATGGTGGTGGGTTATTCTACTATTTATTCCTGTTGTTAATTTAATTATGTTCCCAGTTATTTGGGTGGAAACAATTAGAAGTTTTGGGAAGAATACTACTTTAGATACTGTTTTAGTAGTAGCCACTCTTGGATTGTATATCTATTATATCAATTACACACAGGATGTAAAATATGTAGTAAACAGAGACTTAAAACCTAGAACATCTACTGGAGAAACAGTTAGTTCTATTCTTTTTGCAGTTATTGTTGCAACTATTATACATACCTATGTAATGCAGCCTTACACTATTCCTTCTTCCTCTTTAGAAAAAACATTATTAGTGGGAGATTTCTTATTTGTAAGTAAGTTTCATTACGGTCCTAGAACCCCAATGACAACGGTAGCTTTGCCAATGGTACACGATACTATGCCATTTACTCAAAAGCCTTCCTATTTAAAAAGCCCATCTTTACCTTATTTTAGAATCCCTGGATTTCAAAAGATACAGAAAAACGATATTGTAGTTTTTAACTGGCCTACCGATACGGTGTATAAATTGCAAACCTATGATCCAAGACCAGGAGTTATCAAACCTATTGATAAGAAAACCAATTACGTAAAAAGAGCAGTTGGTTTACCTGGAGAAGATATTAGCGTAAAAGATGGTTATGTTTATATCAATGGAGAAAAATTAGAATTAAACGATAGAGCCAAAATACAGTTTAGCTACCTTATTACCACCAACGGGGATAACTTTGACTTAAATGCAGTAGCTAAAAAGCTTAATATAACAGATCCTTATGGATATATCAGTGCAGATAAAACTAAAATTGGATTTAGAGCATTGACCCAAGAGGATGTTGATTACTTAAAGACATTTAGCGCAGTACAAAATATCCAAAGATTGCCAGAACAAGTTTACCCTGGTTATGTTTTCCCACATAACTCTACTACTTGGACTGCAAATAATATGGGGCCTTTACACATTCCTGCAAAGGGAGAAACTATTGCTCTTAACTTAGAAAATTTACCAACTTACAAACGCGTAATAGAAGTATATGAAAATAATACTTTACAGGTAAAAGATGGTCAAATTTATATCAATGATCAACCAGCAAATAGTTATACCTTTTTACAAGACTACTATTTTATGATGGGAGACAATAGAGATAATTCTGAAGACAGTAGAATATGGGGCTTTGTGCCAGAGGATCATATTGTAGGCAAGCCAGTGTTTATTTGGATGAGCCTAGATCATAATGTTCCATGGTCTAAACCTTTAGATAAAATACGTTGGAACCGCTTATTCACTACCGTTAATGGCAATGGAGAGCAAGTTTCATATTTCCCTTACTTTCTACTTCTATTAGCAGGATATTTCGGATATACTACCTATAAGAAAAGAAAAGATAAAAATAACACCAAACAATAGAGATTAACAATACCATGAATAACATCCTTATTCAACCGTGCTATTTTGCTCCAATTAGCAATTATGTAGCCATGATGCAAGCCGATAAAATCTACTTTGAAAATCACGATAATTTTCAAAAGCAGACCAATCGTAATAGAATGTATATCTATAGTGCCAATGGCCTACAAATGCTTAATATTCCTGTAAGACACCTTAAGGAAAGTAGATCCTTTAAAGACACTCAAATCGAACATAGTTTTGGATGGCAGAAACAGCACTTTAAGACATTAGAAGCTGCTTACCGCACTTCTCCTTTCTTTGAATATTTTGAAGATGATATTCGTCAAGTATTTGACAAACCATACAAATATATGTTGGATCTAAACTTAGATACACATCAAATTGTATGTGATTGCTTAGGGGTTAATCTAGATTATGAGAAAACCTTAGAGTACCATAGTCAAGTACAGGATAACATCCAAGATTTTCGCTATTTAGCAGATGGAAAAAAAGACACTACAACCTTAGAAAGTTATAGCCAAGTCTTCCAAGAAAAGTATGGTTTTTTAAACAATTTAAGTATTTTAGATTTACTTTTTAACCAAGCTAGACAAGCTACTGAATATTTAAAAAATCAGACTTTATAAGACTTTTAAATATAAAAAAATAGCACCTTAATTTTTTAAGGTGCTATTTTTTTTGATATCTATCCAAATAATATCTAAAATAAAAATGAGTCTAGTGTTTACTAGACCCAAATTAAAAAGAGTGTAAATCCTCGGCCAACAAACATGCCTCGGCATCATTTTCTTTACAGCAATGAAGTAAGATTGTCCAACAAACAAAAAAAACATTTACCTTCCAAAGGTTACCACTGACTCAAACTAGGTTACCTTTGGATTCATTGCTATTCTTTAGACAACAAAAGTAGAAAAGGTCACATTTATTCTTTTAAAAAAAAATCAGCTTACAAACCCAAAGGCTAAAGCTGATTTCTTTACGTTTGATCTACTTTTATATAAAGCTGTTTTTTTTAAGCAAGATGCCTCTAACACAACCCCTAAAGTAGAGCAAGGAATTTATAGAAAAATAAAAATAATTGACTTGATTAACATACCGGGTTCTCTTGAACAAACAAACTCATTGTTTTTGGAGATAAAAAACTAATATCTAACCCTAATCCCCTTACAATAAACAACATTCCAAATAGAACAATTAAAATAGGGTAATACTTTAAAATAGCATTTCTAAGTTTAGGAGTAAATAAATCCCTTGCAATAAGGATAGTACTCAATAAAGGAATAGTTCCCAAACCATATACAAACATATAAAGTCCACCTAGCCAGAGATTCTGCATTGCTAAAGCTCCAAACAAGGCTACATAAACCATTGCGCAAGGTAAAAAACCATTAAAAAAGCCTATGGTAAACAAAGAGCGGTAACTCTTTTTTTTGAACTGAGCACCTAACTTCATTTTTAAGTATTGCACAAGGCGAAATACTGGTTTTAAAAAACCTAACTTACCCAATTTTTGGACTGGAACTAAAACATATACAATCATCATTATTCCAACAAGAATAGATAATTGCTGTTGCAGACCAGCTAGGAAAAATCCTTTACCCAATAATCCAAAAACAAGTCCCATCAAGCTATAACTTAAAAGCCTACCTAAATGATAGGTACAAAGTTGTAAGACTCTAGTGGTATGATTGTTTGTATGGATTGGCAAAACCATTACAATTGGCCCACACATCCCTATACAATGTAAAGAACTAATTAGGCCGAGAAGTAAGGCAGAAATAAGCAATATTTACAATTTTAAAAAGGTTTCCAATTAATTTTCTCTACACTCCTATACTCGTTTCCTTGGTAGTTCCATTCCACCACTAAATCCCATCTACCTTGAAGTAAATCCTGTTCACCAATATGCATACTAGCATCTGGAAGTACGACAATGTCCCTATTAAAATCTAATTTTTCATTAGATGGTCTGTAAAAGTATATTTTACCTTTTACTTGTTCTGGTTGAAATTCAATAGGAAAATCTAAAGTGATCCCCTGTGGATCTTGCTTGATTACTAAAGGATGTTGTAAAGCTAATGCTTTAGTTTCTCTTAGGGCTTTACCATCGATTTCTAACTCCTGTTGATAGTAATCTTTGGTTACTAATTCGTTGTCATATTTAGAGTCAAATTGAACTCGTATAACATATTGCAAAATAAAAACCATAAATAGGCCCATTGCAATAACTAATCCTGTACCAAAATTAAATTTCATTGTATTGTTTTTTAAATTGTATTAATCCATTACTCTAGGACCTAAAAAGTTCGTTTTTGTCCTTTGTATTAAAGTATCGTTTTGATATAAATCCAAACGTATTTTGGTGTTATGGCTTTGTATCAAAGCTTGAGGAATTTTAATAAGTAATACTCCTTGAGCAAACTCATCCTTATCTACAGTAATAGTGTTACTTCCAATTACCTCCACTTTACCTTGGGATGGGATCACTAGATTAAAATGTAAATTATTAAAATCTTTATTGGTTTTATTTACAATCTTAAAGCTGTACATATTTCCAATAGAATCTCTTTCATGGGTAAAGCCTTGTCCAGCAACCCTTAGAACAGTAGCCTCTAAATCGGTTCTTAAAAATAAAATACCAATCATTAATCCAATCAAAATACTTAAGATAGCAATATATCCTTTTTGTCTTAAAGTAATTTTGAACTTCTCCCCTTTGGAAATCTCATCCTCAGAGGCATATCTAATTAATCCTTTTGGCAAGTTTACTGCCTCCATCATATGATCACACTCATCTATACACGCTGTACAGTTAATGCATTCTAACTGAGTTCCATTTCTAATATCAATTCCTGTAGGACAGACATTCACACATTGAAAACAATTGATACAGTCTCCTAGTCCTTCTGCAGTTCTATCTTGATTCTTTTTAAATTTAGCTCTACCGTTTTCTGCCTCTCCTCTTACATAATCATAAGCCACTACGGTAGATTTATTATCCAAAAGTACTCCTTGTAATCTCCCATAAGGACATGCTATTACACATACTTGTTCTCTAAACCAAGTAAAGACAAAATAGAATACTAAAGTAAAGATTAGCAAACCTATAAAGCGTCCTAGATGATTAGCTGGGCCCTCTTGTATCATTTGTAAAATGACATCACTCCCAATGATATAGGCTAAAAAAACATTTGCAATTAAAAAGGAAATAACAAAAAAGATGAACCATTTAAAAAGTCGCTTCTTTATTTTCTCTGCATTCCATGGTTGTTTTTCTAATCGAATTTGAGCTCCTCTATCTCCGTCTATCCAATACTCAATTCGTCTAAAAACCATCTCCATAAAAATGGTTTGTGGACAAACCCAGCCACAGAACAACCGTCCAAAGGAGACGGTAAATAGGGTTACGAAAACCACACAAATTATAAGGGATATTACTACTAAATAAAAGTCTTGTGGCCAGAATGGAAATCCAAAAATGTAAAACTTACGATCAATTACATTGAATAAAAATAGTTGATTACCGTTAATTTTAATGAATGGAGAAATAAAAAGCAAAGTAATAAGTACATAACTTACAATCTTCCTTTTATTATAAAACCATCCTGATGGCTTTTTTGGAAAGATCCAAACGCGCTTTCCATCCTCACCAATAGTATGGATAGAATCCCTAAAACTTTCATCATTGTGTGGTAGCATACTTTATATTTTTTTACATTAAATAGCCCTTAGAAAGCCTGTGTAATGTTGTTATAAAATCTAAAGAGTAAAAGATTTTCGGTTAGTAAAACAGTAGAATAAGCCACCTTATTCTACTGTTTGTCCTTTTCTTTTTCATAGATAAACTACCTCTCTTTAAAAGATAAAATAGCTTTTTTTGTACTAACCTTAAAACCTAACCTTTATTTTTGATAGCTAAAGCCAGCCTTTATACTTGCCGCTTTAGCCAAATCATTTACATTCAAATAGCCTTAATTGGCAGCCTGCGGCGCCTGTTCAGCATCTTCTATTACTTGTTCTATATCTTGATGATCTACCTCTTCTGGTAAGTCTCCAGCTTGCTCCTCGATAAATAAATCTTTAGCAGACCAAATAATATTTCCTTCTGCTTCTTTTGCATCTGGTGGATTAGTACCATTTAAGCTAATAACATAAGAAGTTAACTGCTCGATTTGTGTAGGTTTAAGCATTGTTTTCCAAGGAATCATTCCCATATTAGGCCTTCCCCCTTCTGATATAGTATGGAAGATCGTTTTCACTCCTCCACCTATAATCCAATGATCATCTGTTAAGTTAGGTCCAATAGACCCACCTCCGTCAGCTTTATGACAAACAATACAATTTTGATCAAAGAGTTTTTTACCTTGAGCTAGATTAGATTCATCCATTAAATACACTGCTGTATCCCAAGACAATCTATCCCCTGCTGTACTATTGTAAATATCTATTTGCTCTTTTGCTTTTGCCATTTCTTTGTCAAACTCCGTTATTTGGTTGTCTCCTCCAAAAACCTCAAATCGCAATAGGTAAATCACTGCAAAAATTACTGTGGCATAAAAAAGCCCAACCCACCAAGGTGGTAAGTCATTATCCAACTCTTTAATCCCATCGTAATCATGATCTAAAAGCAAACTCTTTTCTTGCTCAGGAGTTTTATCCCCTGTTAATTTAACCATAAACTTCTTAACCCATGGCAAGTCAAAAAAGGACTTTTGTTGTTGCTTTTCTCTTTGAGCTAATTCCTCAGGAGTCATCAAGCGATCTAATACTTTATTGGTAGCTGCATTTACTATCTCAAAGGTAATTTGAGCAAAGGCAAACAAACCAATTAATAGTAGTACTGAAGGATAGGCCATAAAAGCAGGCCTACCATCAGGTGACTTTATAATCCAATTGATTCCTATAAAAAATATAGCAAACAATAAGGGTACTCTTACATATACTGGAAAATACTTTTTCATGATTTTGGTGAATTAGAATCAACATTACATTTTTCATCATCCATTAAAGGTATATTACTCAATTCCTCTATGGTTTCCTTTTTATAGGTTGCAACCCAAATAAAAAGACCTACAAAAAAAGTGAAGAAGATGATTAAAGAAATAATTGGATATATTTCAATTCCTTCAATGGTCTCCATATTGTGTTTAATAAACTTTAGCATATCGATTCATTTATTAAATTATTCTTCAACTCTTTCTTTAATATCCGTTCCTAAACGCTGTAGATAAGCAATCATAGCAACAATCTCTCTTTGGCTCATTGGCACAAACTCTTGATTATTAGCTAAAGCACGCTGCTCACTAGCTTCGATACTTTTCACATATTCAGGATCTTTCTCTAAGTTAGTAGCGATTTGCTCACTTTGAACTCTAATTGATTCGTAAGCATTTTCAATGTCTTGATCGCTATAAGGAACCCCTAGAGATCTCATTACTTCCATTTTCTTTTGAATAGTGGAGTAATCTGCATTTTTATTTGCGAATAACCATTTGTAACCAGGCATAATAGACTTAGGAGAAGTACTTTGTGGATCAAACATATGGTTGTAATGCCAGTTGTCTGAATACTTTCCTCCTACGCGTTGTAAATCTGGTCCTGTACGTTTAGATCCCCATAAGAATGGATGGTCGTATACAAACTCACCGCTCTTAGAATATTCACCATAACGCTCTACTTCAGATCTAAATGGACGGATCATCTGAGAGTGACACCCAACACATCCTTCTCGAATGTATAAATCCCTTCCTTCTAATTCTAAAGGAGTATATGGTTTAACACTAGCTATAGTAGGAATGTTTCCTTTTACAAATATGGTAGGTAGTATTTCAATGGCACCACCTATTAAAATAGCTATAGTAGTAAGTACAGTAAATTGAACTGGTCGTCTTTCCAACCAAGAGTGCCAAGCCTCTCCTTTTAAGCGTCCTGCAGAAATGGTTTGAAGCGCTGGTGCTTCAGCTAGTTCATCTTCAATAGTTTGTCCTTGACGAATAGTTTTATAAATGTTGTAAACAAGAGCTAACACTCCAATTAAATACAAACTTCCCCCAATAGCACGCATTATGAACATCGGCATAATTGCAGTTACAGTATCTAAGAAGTTTCCATAAGTTAAGGTTCCATCTGGGTTGAACTCTTTCCACATTAAGTGTTGAGAGAATCCAGCTACATACATTGGAATACAGTATAAAACAATTCCTAAAGTACCAATCCAGAAATGGAAGTTAGCCATTGCAGTAGAATATAATTTTGTTTTGGCCATTCTAGGGATTAACCAATATATCATACCGAAGGTAAAGAATCCGTTCCAAGCTAAAGCCCCAACGTGAACGTGAGCAATAATCCAGTCCGTATAGTGTGCAATAGCGTTTACGTTTTTTAAAGATAACATTGGTCCTTCAAATGTAGCCATACCATATCCAGTAATTGCTACTACGAAAAACTTCAACACTGGATCTACACGTACTTTATCCCAAGCTCCTCTCAAGGTTAAAAGACCATTAATCATACCTCCCCAAGATGGTGCAATTAACATTACAGAGAATACAACTCCTAGGTTTTGAGCCCATTCAGGTAAAGCAGTATATAATAAGTGGTGAGGTCCTGCCCAGATGTATAAAAAGATCAAAGACCAGAAGTGAATAATAGATAATCGGTAAGAATAAATAGGACGGTTGGCTGCTTTAGGTAAGAAGTAATACATCAATCCTAAGAATGGCGTAGTTAAGAAAAAGGCTACGGCATTATGTCCATACCACCACTGTACTAAAGCATCTTGTACCCCAGCATATACCGAATAAGATTTGAAAGTACTAACAGGAAGTTCTAATGAGTTAACAATATGTAAAACACCAACTGTTACAAAAGTTGCTAAGTAAAACCAAATAGCTACATATATATGGCGCTCTCTTCTCTTTAATATGGTCATGACCATATTAACTCCAAAAGCAACCCAAATAACTGCAATAGCAATGTCAATTGGCCACTCTAACTCCGCATACTCCTTTGAAGTAGTAATACCTAAAGGAAGGGTAATTACAGCAGCAACTATAATTAACTGCCATCCGTAGAAATGTAGTTTAGTTAAAAAATCGCTATACATTCTCGCTTTACATAAGCGTTGTAAAGAATAGTAAATTCCGGCGAAAATAGCATTTCCAACAAAGGCGAATATCACCGCGTTGGTGTGTAAAGGTCTAAGTCTACCGAAACTTAACCAAGGAATTCCATCGGTTATATTGGGAAAGATAAACATGACTGCTAACACTAATCCCACTAGCATACCTACAGCTCCAAAAAGGATCGAAGCATAGATAAATTTCTTTACAATTTTGTTGTCATAATAAAATTGTTGCACTTCCATAGTTGTTTATATTTGATTTTCTTTTTTAATTTCTATTTTACTAATGTCCTTTTTTTTCGACTCTAAAGGTTTTTCTTTCCTTAATTCATCATCAAACAACATTCTGACTGATGGGGTATAAGAATCATCGAACTGCCCACCCTTTACAGACCTTATAAATAGATATAAGAAAACCCCTGCAACAACAACACTGATACAAATTAAGAAATATATAACACTCATGTCTAAAACTTTATGGTCCAAAATTAACACAGTATAATGGCCTAAAACATGATAATCGTCAGTTTTGCTATATTTATCTTTACTTTGTTCTAATTATTTTTTTTGCGTAATAATTAGTCAAAATACTCACGCAACTAATGATAGTCACTGTACTTATAGGCATTAAGATAGCAGCCACTAATGGAGACATTTTATTACAGATAGACACTGTAATCCCTATTACATTGTAGCTTAAAGCTAATATATAACTAAATTTTATAATTTTAACAGAAATTTTTGAATAATTAAGATATTTTTCCAAATAACTAAAGTTAACAGAGTCTAAAATCGCATCACTAGCAGGAGTAAAAACATTAACATCTTCTGACACAGAAACACCTACATCACTCATTGCCAAGGCACCAGCATCATTTAACCCATCTCCCACCATCATTACATTACATTTATGTTCTTTCAATTTTTTAACAAACTCCAATTTTTGCTCTGGTTGCTGGTTAAAAATCAATTGAACGCTCGAGGGAAGCATCTGACTAAGAACCTGATACTCACCGTCATTATCACCAGATAAGACCACCAAACGATATCCTTTTTTATCTAATGAATGGAATAATTCAACGAGACCTTTTCTGTAGTGATTCTCAAAAATAAAGTGCCCTTTATAGTGTCCATCTTTTTCAATGTGCACTAAAGTTTGGGAGGTAGAAAGTACTTTTTCATCCGTTAATAAGGCTTTTGATCCAATAGTGTAACGATGTCCGTTTATTACCCCAATTAAACCTTTTCCTTCTAATTCTTGAAATTCTTGTGGTTTTTCTAATACATCACTTTGTAAAAAAGTATACAGCTTTCGAGATAAAGGATGATTAGATCCGCGTATAATACTTTTTATATCTGCAATTTCCTGCTGATTTAACTCCTGGCCATGATAAGAAATCACACTATTGGCTCCAGTGGTGATAGTCCCTGTTTTATCAAAAACTACAGTATCGACTTTTGCCATTTGTTCTACAACGGTGGCATTTTTTAAGTATAATTTGTTTCGACCGTATATGCGAATTGCATTTCCCAAAGTAAAAGGCGCACTTAACGCTAAGGCACAAGGACATGCTACAATTAAAATAGCTGTAACTACATTAAAGGCGATACTCCAACTTACAAAAGCCCATCCTATTAAAGCTAGCAAGGAGATTAATAGCAATGCTGGCGTAAAAAAGTGACTTATACGATCGGTAATTGTTCTGTATTTAAAATCTACTTTCTTTTGAAATACATCATTACTCCACAATTGGGTTAAATAACTTTGTGACACAGTATTGATGGCCTGTATTTCAATTAAGTCCCCTTTTTGTCTACCTCCTGCAAATAATTTATCTCCACTTACTTTTTCCACAGCCATCGCTTCACCGCTAACAAAGCTATAATCTAAAAAAGCCCTTGGACTTAGTAAGATTGCATCCACTGGAATTAATTCTTGGTTGCGAATAATAAGGCGATCCCCTTTTTTAATTTGATAAACTTGAATGGGCTCTTCCTGCATATTTTGATCCACCTTAGTGATAGCAATAGGAAAATAGGACTTATAATCTCTTTCAAAAGATAAAAAGTTATAACTCCTTTGCTGGAATAACTTACCTAGTAGCATAAAGAAAACCAACATAGTCATACTGTCAAAAAATCCAGGACCTAGATCAAAGACTATATCAATTGTACTGCGAATAAACATAACCACAATACCTAAAGACATAGGGATATCAATGGTATAGTTCCCCGTTTTTATACCCGTTAAAGCAGCCTTATGATAAGGATAGGCACAATAAAAAAACACCGGAAGGGAAATAATAAGGATTAACCAGCGAAAAAAGTCCTTATACTGCTGCATCCAAATATCATCGATGTTGAAATATTCTGGAAAAGAAAGCATCATCACATTTCCAAAAGCAAAGAAAGCCACACCAATACGATAAATCAAACTCCTATCAATACTTGGAGGTTTTTTCTCATAATTTTCTAAAGAAATATAAGGTTCGTATCCGATGGAATGCAATAAGGTGACTAATTCCTTTAAAGATAGCTCCTTAGGGTTAAAAGTAATGGTTGCCTGTTTTTTTGGAAAATTCACCACTACTTTGTTTACATCTGTGCTAAGTTTATTTAAATTCTCTAGGATCCAAATACAGGAACTACAATGAATATGAGGAACATACAAGCTCACTAGTGCAGTATTCCCCTCTTGAAAGTCCAATAACTTATCTACAATATCTTGGTTATCTAAAAATTCATATTTTCCTTTTAGTTCAGAAACTTTTGCCCCTGCTTGGGACTGTAATTGATAGTAATCCTCTAAGTCATTACTACTAAAAATTTCATATACCGTTTTACAACCATTACAACAAAACTCCTTTGAATCGAATTTAATTCTATTAAAAGTTGTTATCTCAGTACCACAATGATAACATCCTTTTGCCTCCATATTGCTCTTTTTTTCGTTTTTTACAAAATTGCCTGATTATTACCATGTAAGATATGATAATTATCATAAAAAAAACCTTATCTTTGAGCAAGAATTTTAACAATTACAACAGTTTTTATGAGCAGATGCGAGCAGTGCGTTATTCGAGAATTTAGTTCACTTAAAGCACTAAGTAGAGATGAGCTTCAAAATATTACAGAAACAAAAACACATTTTATCGTTAAAAAAGGTGATGTTTTGTTTGCTGAAGGAGATAATCTTAATGGTGTTTTTTGTATTAAGGATGGCTATTGTAAACTAACTAAATTAAACTCTAACGGAAAAGACACCGTAATTAAATTAGCCAAAAGAGGAGAATTATTAGGTCAACGCTCTTTAATTAATGAAGAGAACTCTAACCTAACAGCTACTGCTTTGGAGGATATGAATGTGTGCTTTATTCCTAAAAGAGAAATCTTAGAGTACTTTACAGACAACAATAAATTCTCTTTACTAATTACCCGTGATATTTGCAACCACTTAAAGGATGCAGATAAGGACATTGCTGACCATACTCATAAAACAGTAAAAGAAAGACTTGCTATAGTTTTATTAAAACTAGAAGAAATCGGTGGAACAGATCCTGACCATGGTCATTTAAACTTACAGCTATCTAGAGAAGATATCGCTAGTATGGTTGGAACAGCTACTGAGAGTTGTATTCGTTTACTTTCTGAACTTAAAAAAGAGAAACTAATTGCTATTTCTGGTAAGAAAATCACTCTATTAGATAAAGAACATTTAAAAAGTTTAGCTATTTAATTATACTCTATTTATTTTAACCATAATTGCTAGTAAGATTTATTTTAAATCATAAAATATCTTATTTTCGCATTATGATAAATGAAAATAGCTTAGAGGCGCTACAGCAGATTTTACAGACGCCCAAAAAAATAGCACTTATACCGCACCGTAATCCAGACGGAGATGCAATTGGTTCAACTTTAGGACTTTACCATGTTTTAAAAAATATGGGACACCATCCTGTAGTGGTTTCTCCTAATGATTTTCCAAACTTCCTTGCATGGATGCCACAAAGCGAAGATATTTTAATTTTTGAAACAAATAGAAAACAATCCAGCCAAGCTATATTGGACTGTGATTATATCTTCACTTTAGACTTTAATGTTCTACATAGAACAGGGGATCAAATGGGTAGCTTCCTAAGTGAATTAGACAAACCTTTTGTCATGATTGATCATCATCAAATGCCAGATGATTATGCACAAATAATGTTTTCTAATCCACAATATGGATCTACTTGTGAACTAGTTTATACCATCTTAGAGAAATTAAATCTACTTTCTTACTTAGACAAACAAGCAGCAACCTGTATCTACACAGGTATTGTAACAGATTCTGGTTCTTTCCGTTTTCCTAAAACCACTGCAAATACCCACCGTGTAGTAGGTGAATTAATTAAATGGGATATTGAAAATCCAGCTATTCATAATGCTTTATTTGATAATAGCTCTTATAACCGTTTACAATTAATGGGAAGAGCTTTACAAAACCTAACTCTTTTACCACAAGATCACACTTCTTATTTATATTTAAGCGATCAAGACCTACGTACTTTTGAGCATCAAAAAGGAGATACAGATGGCTTTGTAAACTACGGGTTGTCTATCAAAGGGATTGACCTAACTGCCTTTTTTATTGAAAGAAAAGAAGAGGGAATAATTAAAATTTCTTTTCGATCTCAGGGAAGCTTTGATGTGAATAGATTTGCAAGAGCATACTTTGAAGGAGGAGGACATATTAATGCAGCAGGTGGTAAATCCCTTCGCTCTTTAGAAGACACAATTGCTTACTTTAAAGAAGTAGTAAGTAAACATAAAAATGAATTTTATGGATAGTTTGTTTAAATACTGTTTATTATTCTTAGGGGTGTTATCCTTGGCGAGTTGTAAAGAAAAACAACAGCCTAGGCCTATTATTGCACAAAACTCGGGTCATATCTTAGCCGAATCTATGCAAAGAAATGCCGATTTAACCCAAGAACAACAAGAGCTATTTCTAAACTATATCCAAAAACATAGCAAAGAACAATATAATCATAATCAAAAAGGGTTTTATTATACTTACCTTCAAAGACACATAAAGGACTCTATAGTAGCTAAACCAGGAGATAGAATTCTATTTTCCTACCAAGTTAGCGACTTAAAAGACAGTATTATTTACTCATTTGATGAAATAGGATCACGCTACTATATCATGGATAAAGAAGAAATCCTACCTGTTCTACGCCAGAGTCTAAAACTGATGAAACAAAAAGAAGTCATCAAAGTTTTAGTACCTTCCGAATTGGCTTATTCCTACCTAGGAGATACCAATAAGATTAGCAAGAATCAACCTTTATTATTCACCATAGTATTACAATCAATTCAAAACTAATTAAAAATGAAAAAAATGACAGGTTTACTATTTAGTATAATAGCCCTATTTACGGCATGTACTTCTACACAAAAGACAGACCTTCCCGATGGTCTATATGCGGAAATAATAACTAACCAAGGAGTAATTCTTGCAGACTTAGAATACCAAAAAGCTCCAGTTACTGTAGCTAACTTTGTAAGTTTAGCAGAGGGAGAAAATCCTTATGTGGATGAAAAATACAAGGGGAAAAAATATTTTGACAATGTGAAGTTTCACCGAGTTGTTCCAAACTTTGTAATTCAAGCTGGAGATCCAACGGCAACTGGGGCAGGTGGTCCAGGTTATGTTTTTATGGATGAGTTTTCTCCTGAATTAAGACATGATAAAGCAGGTACTCTTTCTATGGCTAATAGTGGTCCTTATACTAATGGAAGCCAATTCTTCATCACCCATAGAGAAACTCCGCATTTAGATGATATGCATAGTGTATTTGGTTATGTAATCAAGGGAATGGATGTGGTAAATAAAATTAGTGAAGGAACAGATTTTATAAAAGAGATTAAAATCATTAGAGTTGGTAAAGAAGCTAAAAAATTCAATGCTGCTAAAGTGTTCAAAAATGCTATGGTAGAGCAAGCCAAACTAAAAGAACAACAAAATAAAGAGAAAGAACAACAAGCAAAGGCTCTTGATAAAGTAAAACAAAACAAAGCTCAAGACTTTAAAGACTTAAAGAGTAAAGCAACTACAACTGCCTCTGGTCTTTCTTATGTAATTACAGAAACACAAAAGGACAACCAAACTCCTAATATAGGACAAACAATAGGTGTTAATTATGCAGGCTACTTTGAAAACGGTCTTTTATTTGATTCTAACATACCTGAAATCACTAAAGAATATGACATGTTTGATCAAAGAAGAGCTGATTACAATCAATATAGACCAATTCCATTCAAATATGGCGCTAAAACAGGATTAATCCCTGGGTTTATTGAAGGTATTGAGCAAATGAAAATGGGAGATAAAGCAACAATTTTCATTCCTTCACATTTAGCTTATGGACAAGCAGGTGTTGGACCAATTCCACCAAACACAGACTTAGTTTTTGAATTAGAACTAGTAGAGGCTAACTAATCTAACAAAATAGAAAATAAAATGCCCCAAGAGCAAGTTTTGCTTTTGGGGCATTTTTCATTTATACCTGGCCTATTTTGTTTTACCCTACCTACATCTAGTTAAAATCACCTATAAACACCTTTTAAAGAGATATCTATCTAATTAGCTACTTCTATACGAATTAAATTACAAACCTCAGCAAATAACTTAAAACAAGCTCATCTTATTATAAAGCAAAAAAGTGCATAACTATTACGTTATGCACTTTTTCTATGTTAATCATTAACAAAGGTATTCCTTAAGCTTTTTGCTCATTTTCCGCTGGAACTGGAATATCTCCTTTTGTTAAAAATGCGGTTACTTCTTGATCAATTTCCGCTAACGATCTTTGGAATAATTCAAAAGCTTCGAACTTATAGATCAATAAAGGATCTTTTTGCTCGTGTACTGCTAATTGAACCGATTGCTTTAATTCATCCATTTTTCTTAAGTGCTTTTTCCAAGCCTCATCTAAAATGGTTAAAGTAATATTCTTTTCGAAATCTTCAATCAATGTTGCTCCTTGACTTTGGTAAGCTTTCTCTAAATTAGTAACAATGTTAATGGTTTTAATTCCATCTGTAAAAGGAACTACAATGCGTTCAAATTGACCAGAATTATTCTCATATACATTCTTAATTACTTTAAAGGCTTCTGCAGCACTACGTCTACATTTCTCTTGGTAACCTTGGAAGATAATTTCGTATTGTTTATTTGCTAAAGTAGTAGGATCTAATTTAACGAAGTCATCTTGAGAAACTACTGCATCATTACCGAAATAACGAATAATATCCATTTTCAGGCTATCGTAATCTTGAGTCATTTTGTGATTGTTAATAATACGCTCACATAAATCAAACATCATATTGGCAATATCCACCTTTAAGCGTTCTCCAAATAATGCGTGTTTTCTTCTCTTATAAATAACCTCACGTTGCGCATTCATTACATCGTCATATTCTAAAAGACGCTTACGAATACCAAAGTTATTCTCTTCTACTTTCTTCTGAGCTCTCTCAATAGACTTTGTCATCATCGAGTGTTGGATTACCTCTCCATCCTCAAGCCCCATTCTGTCCATGATCTTAGCTACTCTATCCGAACCGAATAAACGCATTAAGTTATCCTCTAAAGAAACATAGAATTGAGAACTTCCTGGATCACCTTGACGACCTGCACGTCCACGTAACTGACGGTCAACACGTCTAGAATCATGTCTTTCTGTACCAATAATGGCTAAACCTCCACGATCTTTCACTTCTTGAGATAACTTAATATCCGTACCACGACCTGCCATGTTTGTAGCAATAGTCACAATACCTGGTTTACCAGCTTCCTCTACAATTTGAGCTTCTTGTTTGTGTAATTTAGCATTTAAAACATTATGCTTAATTCCACGCATCTTTAAAGATCTACTCAATAATTCAGAAATCTCTACAGAAGTTGTACCAATTAACACTGGTCTTCCTTGTTCAGATAATTCTACAACATCTTCGATTACTGCTCTAAATTTCTCACGAACAGAACGATAAATCTTATCCTCTTTATCCTTACGAGCAATACCTCTATTGGTTGGGATCTCAACTACGTCTAATTTATAAATCTGTAAGAATTCCCCTGCCTCTGTAATAGCAGTACCTGTCATCCCTCCTAGCTTTTTATACATACGGAAATAGTTCTGTAATGTAATAGTAGCAAAGGTTTGAGTTGCAGCTTCAATTTTTACGTTTTCTTTTGCCTCTAGAGCTTGGTGTAACCCATCTGAGTAACGACGACCATCCATAATACGACCTGTTTGCTCATCCACAATCATGATCTTATTATCCATTACTACATATTCTGTATCTTTTTCAAATACAGTATATGCTTTTAGCAATTGAGTTAAGGTATGAATACGCTCGCTTTTCACCCCGAAATCTTGGAATAATCTCTCTTTGGCTTCTGCTTGCTCATCTTTATCTAAATGACGCTCTTCAATTTTTGTAATTTCCGTTCCAATATCTGGTAATACGAAGAAGTTTTCGTCTGTATCAGAAGATAAAAACTTAATTCCATTATCGGTTAATTGTACTTGGTTATTTTTCTCCTCGATAACAAAGTATAAAGCTTCATCCACTTTATGCATTTCTCTATTGTTATCTTGCATATACATATTCTCTGTTTTCTGAAGTAATTGTTTTACTCCTTCTTCACTTAAGAATTTGATTAATGCCTTATTTCGAGGTAAACTACGATAAGCTCTTAATAATAAGAAACCACCGTCTTTTGTGTTTCCTTCGCGGATTAATTTTTTAGCATCTGATAAAAATCCATTTGCTAATTTTCTTTGAATCTCTACTAAGTTTGCAACTTTTGGTTTTAACTCATTGAACTCATGTCTTTCTCCTTGAGGAACTGGACCTGAAATAATAAGTGGGGTTCTTGCATCATCAATTAATACAGAATCCACCTCATCCACAATAGCATAGTTATGTACTCTTTGTACTAACTCCTCAGGTGTATGAGCCATATTATCACGCAAATAATCGAAACCAAATTCGTTATTTGTTCCATAAGTAATATCTGCAGCATAAGCAGCACGTCTTCCCTCTGAGTTTGGTTGGTGATTATCAATACAGTCTACTAACATACCGTGGAACTCAAAAATAGGAGCTTTCCACTGACTATCCCTTTTTGCTAAGTAGTCGTTCACCGTTACAAGGTGAACCCCTTTACCAGTTAAGGCATTTAAATACAATGGAGCCGTAGCCACTAATGTCTTACCTTCCCCTGTATGCATCTCAGCAATCTTACCTTGGTGTAATACTACCCCACCAATAAGCTGTACATCGTAATGGATCATATCCCAAGTCACTTGCTTACCTGCAGCATTCCAAGTATTAGCCCATAGAGCTTTATCACCTTGGATAGTAACGTATTCCTTATTTTGCGCAAATGCAATATCTTGAGGTGTTGCAGTTACTTCTACAATTGGGTTTTCTTTAAAACGACGAGCTGTCTCTTTTACTACTGCAAAAGCTTCAGGAAGAATATCTAATAATACTTTTTCTGTGTTATCGTATGCTTGTTTCTCTAAAGAATCGATATTAGCATAGATGTTCTCTCTTGCATCAATATCTTGAGTTGTTTCTATTTCCGAGCGGAAAGAAGCAATTTTTTGATCCTGGTCTGCTCTGGATTGTTGAATTATTTCCTTGAAATAAATCGTCTTAGCTCTAAGTTCATCATTAGACAAGCTACTTAATGAACTCTCGTGAGATCTAATTTTCTCTATTAAAGGCTTAATAGCTTTGATATCTCTTTCCGATTTATCTCCTACAAATACCTTTAATATATTATTTATAAGACTCATAAATTATATATTTTGCGTTTTTTTGTTATTTACCTTTCAAATGTAAACAAAAAAAAAGCCTTACGTGAGGCTTTTTTTTCATTTCTTATTTCTTAGTACTCATCCTCGTTCCAAAGATAATCTTCGTCGGTTGGATAGTCAGGCCAAATCTCCTCCATTGATTCGTAGATTTCTCCCTCATCTTCGATGGATTGAAGGTTTTCAACCACCTCTAGTGGAGCACCTGTTCTAATTGCATAATCAATAAGTTCATCCTTAGTAGCAGGCCACGGCGCATCACTTAAATAAGATGCTAATTCTAATGTCCAATACATCTCTTTCTTTTTTTTAATATTAATGCAAAAATAATTTTTATTATGAAATTAACAAGCATTTTTTATTTTATTTCACACTATTCGAAGAACGTAGTCTTAAAACAAGACCTTTTTTGGAAAAGATAACTTTATTACCTTATTCTTCTTTACGCGGAATCCATTTCACTTCCTGCGCTTGTAAGTCAAAAGACAATTTTCGTGCCAAGACAAATAAGTAGTCAGAAAGTCGGTTTAAATACTGAATTGTACTAGGGTCAATAGGTTCACTTTGGTTTAACTCTACGCTTAAACGCTCTGCTCTACGACAAACACAACGCGCTATATGACAATATGACACCGTTGTGTGTCCCCCTGGTAAAACAAAATGTGTCATTGCAGGTAGGAAAGCATCCATTTGATCTATTTGCTCTTCTAAAAAGGCAATATCCTCTGGAGTAATCAAAGGAATATTTAATCTCCTTTTTCCATTTTTCAATATTTCTTTATCTTGTGGAGTAGCTAGTATAGCACCTACTGTAAATAAATCATGTTGAATTTTAATCAATACCTCTTTGTAAAGAGTATTGATATCTTGATCGCGAATTAAACCTATATAGGCGTTTAATTCATCTACAGTTCCATAACTATCTATTCTAATATGGTGCTTTAAAACGCGTGTTCCGCCAAATAAAGCAGTAGTTCCTTTATCTCCCGTTTTTGTATATACTTTCATGATTGGTTTAAATATTAAACAACCAAAGTACAACAAAATAATGTATTGTATTTGTGTTTGGGCTTATTTTATACGTAGATCACTCTCAATAACTCCATCTCTTAGACGTATAATTCGATGTGCATGAGCTGCAATATCTTCTTCATGGGTAACTAAAACAACTGTATTCCCCTCCTGATGGATAGCATCAAATAAGGCCATAATTTCTACTGAAGTCTTAGAATCAAGGTTTCCAGTTGGTTCATCAGCAAGAATCATCGAAGGCTTATTTACTAAAGCTCTAGCTACGGCAACTCTTTGCCTTTGTCCCCCGGATAATTGATTAGGTTGATGGTCCATCCTATCTTGTAAACCTACTTGAGTCAGAACTTCTGTAGCCCTTAGAACTCTTTCGGCCTTACTTTTACCGGCATAAACCATTGGTAGAGCCACATTGTCTAAAGCTGTGGTGCGAGGCATTAAATTAAAGGTTTGAAAAACAAATCCGATTTGCTTATTTCGAATGTGAGCAAGGTCGTCTTGCTTTAACACACTGACATCCTTCCCATTTAAAAAATAAGAGCCCGAACTAGGGGTATCTAAACATCCTAGGATATTCATCAAAGTACTCTTACCTGAACCTGATGGACCCATTAAAGCAACATAATCCCCCTTTTTAATCTCTAAATTCACTCCTTTTAAAACACGTACGGTTTCTGAGCCCAACTTAAAGTCTCGCTTTATATCTTTTATATCAATGATTAAATTCTTCATAGCTTAAGGTAGATTAATTACATAAGTACTTATTGGTAGACAAATAAGCAATATTGTTACACTAAAATAAGATTATAAAGCTATAAATACAAGAAACCCTTCTGGGATAAATGAAATTATTCCTATTATGGAGTTTGCAAAATTACATTCTAAGGATGAAATGTTGTTTTAATTGTTCTGTTCTTTTAAAAGCTAATCCAAAATAATAGAAGTCTATGGTAGCTGTAAAACCAGGATCTTTCTTAATTCTATACCATAAGTCATTTGATTTACTACCTTTTGTTTTGTCTAAGATAACTACAGAATCATTATGCATGGCCTGTAATAAAGCCTTTACAGTAATAGATTCAATACTAGAGGGTCTTTGTATTAAAATAGCATCATAACGCTTTAAAGGAGTTAATTGACTTTGGATTTGATCCACGCCTTTCACATTTATGTGCTCAGTGGTTAAAACACATAAAGTTTGGACCTTCAAATAGGATAAAATACGATTAACAAAGACTTTCTTTTTTTTCTTGCCTTTATACTTAGGCTCTTTATGGTAAAGCCCCTTGGTTAATAATCCATATACAAATGGAGAATGTAATCCGTGTTGATTTCCGGATTTATACAAAAACTTTATATAACTATTCCATCTATTCATGGGCTTGAAGATTGCGTTTTTTTAAGATAAAAACCAAAAGGTCTATAAAATAAAAAAAGGTATACAGCTAATGTATACCTTTTTTGTGACCACGGCAGGATTCAAACCTGCAACCTTCTGAGCCGTAATCAGATGCGCTATTCAGTTGCGCCACGTGGCCTGTATTGGATTGTTTTTTTTGCAATGAGAGTTTACTTTAAAAAGTAAACTTTGTGACCACGGCAGGATTCAAACCTGCAACCTTCTGAGCCGTAATCAGATGCGCTATTCAGTTGCGCCACGTGGCCTCTTGCTCATTGCGAGTGCAAATATAGAACGATATTCTGTAAATACAAACCTTCTGCAAGGTTTTTTTCAAAGGTTTTTTCGCTATAAATCTTAACCTTCTTGTTTATAGTTATTTAAACAAGAAAAAAAATAATAAAATTTTTTATTTTTTTTTCAAAACAAGAAGTAAAAGCAGATATCAAAGGATAATTAATTTTAAAATCGATTAAACGGAAACGCCATTAAGAACAAAACAGCGGTAATTATAAAAATCAAAAGGACAAAATAAAAAGGATTAGAGCTAAAGAGTCCAAAGAAAATGAACAATAAAGTAGCGCCACCTCCTGTAATAAAAAAATAATAGGTTTGTTTATCTATATTATGTTCCTCAAAAAAGTCGTCTATTTCTTTTTCTTGTCTTTCTTTTTGCTTTTTACTTTTCTTTAATTGCTTTTTTCTAATTTTTTTTAAGCTCTTCTTGCTATTAGAAAGATTCCTTTCTTCTGGAAAGGGAACAAAGACCACTATAAAGCCAATAATTAGAACTACTAATAAAAATAAATACAAGTACACCATAGTTATAGTACTAGTTAAACAACAAAAATATTTGCTTAAGATTAAAGGTACTAAAAAATATAGGGACACTTAAAAAAGTGTCCCTATTGTTTTATATCCTGTAACACTAATGTAGATTACTTCATTAATGTCTTTAAAAAATCATCATTATTATCTGTCTTTCGAATGTTCTCTATAATAGAAGTCATTGCTTCCACAGAGTTCATATCATCCACATACTTTCTTACTACCCATAACCTTTGTAAAGCCGATGCTGATAGTAATAAATCATCACGTCTTGTAGAAGAAGAAGTAATATCAATTGCTGGATAAATACGCTTATTGGCAAGTTTTCTATCCAATTGTAACTCCATATTACCGGTTCCCTTAAACTCTTCGAAGATCACCTCATCCATTTTCGAACCTGTCTCTACTAAGGCTGTTGCAATAATACTTAAAGACCCACCATTCTCAATGTTTCTAGCTGCTCCGAAGAAACGCTTAGGCTTTTGTAGTGCATTGGCATCTACCCCTCCACTTAATACTTTTCCTGAAGCAGGCTGTACAGTATTATAAGCTCTAGCTAAACGAGTGATAGAATCTAGTAGAATAACTACATCATGACCACATTCCACTAGTCTCTTTGCTTTTTCTAAAACAATGTTTGCTACTTTAACATGACGATCCGCTGGCTCATCGAATGTAGATGCAATTACCTCTGCATTTACACTTCTTTGCATATCGGTTACCTCCTCTGGACGCTCATCAATTAATAAAACAATTAAATAAGCCTCTGGGTGGTTTGCAGAAATAGCATTAGCTACTTCTTTTAATAAAACTGTTTTACCTGTTTTTGGTGGAGCAACAATCATTCCTCTTTGCCCTTTACCTATAGGAGAAAACATATCCATAATTCGCGTAGAAATCGTGCTTCTTTTCTCATCTAAATTAAATTTCTCATCTGGAAATAAAGGAGTTAAATGTTCAAATGCAACTCTATCGCGAATAGCTTGAGGATCATGTCCATTGATTTTCAATACTTTTACAAGTGGGAAGAACTTCTCTCCTTCTTTTGGAGGACGTACCACTCCTTTTACTGTATCCCCTGTTTTTAAACCAAAAAGTCTAATTTGAGATTGAGATAAATAAATATCATCTGGAGAAGATAAGTAGTTGAAATCTGCAGATCGTAAAAAACCATAACCATCTGGCATCATTTCAAGAACACCCTCACTTTCTATGATACCATCAAATTCATAATCCGGCTCACGAAAAGTATTTTTCTTATTGGTGTTATTATTAGAGTGATTGTTTGTATTTGATTTAGAAGGAGCTTTTTTAGCTACAACCTCTGAATTAGCAGTTTCACCGCTAGTAGTAGAAGGAGTTTGTTCTATGGTAGAAGTACTAGATACAGCAGACTCAGAATCTTTTCTATTAAAAGAACTTCTTTGTTCTTTCTTAGGGGACTCTTTGCGGTTATCGGGTTTCTTCTTATTAAACTCTCGTCTATTATTATCCTTATTATTTACTTTCCCCCCCTCATTAGATCGAACCGTATCTCTATCCTGTGATTCCACAGCTTGTGATGCAGTATCTAAAGTTTTTTCCTGGTTTACTTCTTGCTCTTTATCTAAAGCTGTGTTTTCTTTTGCAGGGTTATTTAACCTTTTTCTTGGAGCGCGATTTTGTTTATCTGCTCTATCGTTTGGTTTGGCATCACTCTGCACTTGTTCACCTTTAGCCTTAGCTCCTGTTTTAGCAGTCTTTTCCTTAGAAGAATTCTCTTTTGGAAGATTCTCCTTTTTATCTTGTGTAGAAGAATGAGATAAAGTAGAGGCTTTATGTTCCCCTTTATCTTTACTTGGCTCTTGGGTAGCTTTAGGTGCAGCAGGTGTACTTTTGCTTTTTGCCTTAACACTACTAGCTTTAGGCTCTTCCGAAGAAGGTTTTGCCTGTTGAAATGCTATAATCTTAGAGATAAGTAATTCTTTTTTTAACCCAGAAGTTCCTGCTATCTTGGACTTTTTAGCAATATCCTGAAGATCTGAGACCTTCATTTTTTGTAATTCGGAAATATCAAACATAAAAATGTTTATAGATTATGAAATATTGAGTTGATTTTTTCTTTAAATAAGAATAGAAATTAAAATAGAATCGTCGTATTATGAAGAACTTACGACAGAACTAGTGCAATATTACGAATTAATTTTGTAAAACAATAGGTTTTTATCGAAAAGAAACATTATTTTTGTCATTCAATAATTTAAAATTATGTTACAAAGAATTCAATCCGTATATTTGTTTTTAGCATTTGTAGTGATGGGAGTTTTACCATTTGTTTTTCCACTTTGGAAAAATGCAGAAAATAAAGATATTTATTTTATGATGGTTAACTTTCTTCCAGTGTTGTTTGGATTATCTGCTGCGCTTTGTGCAGTATCATTTTTAAATTACAAAAACAGAAAAAAACAATTTGTTTTAAACAGATTGAACATGATATCAAACGTTATACTATTAGGATTATTAATTTATCGAACACTAACTGTATCTGGAGATGCTTTTTCACAAGTATCAGAGAAAGGTATTGGAATGTTCCTCCCGATTATTTCTATCCTGTTACTAGTTTTAGCTAACAGAGCCATTAAGAAGGATGAAGATCTCGTAAAATCTGTGGATCGTTTAAGATAAACCTAACATCTTAGTTATTAGTGCGTTAAAAAAACCGAACATTTATTGTTCGGTTTTTTTGTTTTTAGGCCATTCGATAATCTCTAAATCTTTGATTTGATTTGCATCAATACTAAATCGCAGCATGGTTCTTACTTGGTGAAAACCACTTATTCCACAAGCTCCAGGATTCAAATGCAGAATTCCTAGATCCTTATCATATTGTACTTTTAAGATATGGGAATGCCCACAGATGTAGATATCTGGTTTTTGCTGCTTTAATATTTCTTTTACTCTTGGATTGTATTTACCAGGATACCCTCCAATGTGTGTCATAAAAACCTTCATCCCTTCACAAGTAAAAACAACATCCTGCGGGAATTCCATTCTAAGGTCTTTACCATCTATATTGCCATAAACTGCAATTAAAGGTTTGTATTGTTGTATTTGCTCGGCTACTTCCATATTTCCAATATCACCTGCATGCCAAACCTCATCGGCCATCTTTACATATTTCAAAATAGAGTCATCCATATGACTATGTGTATCGCTAAGCAGTAGTATTTTACGCATACTGTATTTTTTAAAAAACTAGATTTACAAAAATACATTAAATAACAAAACTACCCGGCCTATACCTATACTTTAGTGATCAACCTAGGAGACTTTGTTATAAAAAACGACCCCAAAAAGGAATCTTTTTTGGGGTCGTTTTTATGGTTTGTTTTCTTTGTGCCTACTATAAATAAGCCAACGAAAATCTATTATTCGGTATAAAATAAAATAAGTTGTTCTATGGCATCTTGACATACTGGGCAAAACTCATGGTAAGTATTGGTTTTCATTCTACAATCTGCAGCAGGTTTATAGATTTTTTTCTCATTAGGCCCAACATATACCCCTACTGGATATTTTGCAGCATCCTTAAGATCCGTTGGAACAGGAGTACCTGGCTTTAATAATTTACCCCACTTTTGATCAAAGTCTTTTAAAGTGGTAATGTTTTTCTCCCAAGGTTCCGTATCTTCTGAAATAAATTCACTTAAAGCATCATTGGTATAAGCATACTCATCTGCTAATCCTGCAAAACTATGTCCAAATTCATGCACAATAACAGGTTTAAAAGCTTGATGACCAGTTGTAGTTAAAGTATATCCATTGTAGATTCCTCCTCCTCCATACACATCTGTATTGGCTAAAATAATAATATGTTCATAGTCAATACCTGCTAGAGCATCATGTAATTTTTTAATGCGGTTAGTTGTTAAATAGCGCTCGGAATAAAAGGTATCGAAATTGGATTCCACTGCAGTTTTTATCCACTTATTTTCTCTAGGAACACTTACTCCAGTATCTACAGAAGGACTCTTTACAGCGATAAAGTTAAAGCGATCTGCATAGTTAGAGAAAGGTTGGTAAGATAAAATTGCATCTATAGATAAATTAGCCATTTCTACAAATTTATCCATTTGATCCTTTGTATATCCTTCGGCAACAAATACTACATTTATGGCTTTAGATTGGTCTTTTGCTTTACGTAAATACACATGATCGGTAACGTCCTTTTCTCCTTTAGCATGGATTAAGATATCAGTGGGATCAATTTGTTGGGTTAAAGAAGTAACTACTTCTCCAGGAGCCCCAAATAAAACTAATTCAACCTCTACTTTATTTTTAGGGAAAGGTACTAAGAATGTATTTTCATAACTTCTAGTTTGGTTTTTCGCCTCATCAGTAGATAGCCACTCTTGAAATAAAGTACTAAAGCTATTGGTATAAATTAACTCTTTACTTTGAGCGTCATAAACCCTTACTTGTCCGTTACCCTGTAAGTGGTTTTCGGATAAATTATGAGTTCTTCCAGCCCACTTTGGCAAAGAGGATAATTCATCTAGAAGGATTTGTTGACCTTGTGCATTACCTCCAAAAACATAATCTAAGCGTAATGTTTTATCCTCAAAGTGATCTTGAAAGTTCTGCGCCTGTGCGCACATAGCTATCAAAAGGGCTATAGAGCTAAGAATTTTTTTCATAAATAAGTAATAATTATTGGTTAGGTTATTAAGCTAGTAAATGTAAATGTTTTATTTCTTAAAAACCATTTTTACCCTACTTTGTACTCCTACTTTTTTAGTTAAAGTAAGACCTATCTGGGTATTTACGAAACACATATCCTCCCTAAAGAGACCTTTTGCAACCCCTTGCACATGCTAATTTTATAATAACATCTTTAAGGTAGTCACCTTTTTGAAGTATATTTGCTCTTTATAAAGAAATACAAATCATTTTGAGATATTTTTTAGAATTCGCTTATGATGGTACTGCTTACCACGGTTGGCAAATACAACCTAATGCTATTACAGTACAACAAACACTAACTCATGCTATTTCAACGCTTTTAAAGCAGCCTATTGAACTAGTGGGAGCTGGTAGAACAGATAGTGGAGTACATGCAAAACAAATGTTTGCCCATTTTGATTATCCTTTGGATTTTGATAAAGAAAAACTCATTTCCAAAATGAATTCCTTTTTACCAAGTGACATTGTAATCTACTCTATAACGCAAGTACAAGACCAAGCTCATGCGCGTTTTGATGCCACAGCAAGAACTTACCAATATCACATACATACCCATAAGGATGCATTTTGTAATGCTTTTAGCTATTATTTTTATAAAAAGCTAGATATAGATAAAATGAATCAAGCCGCACAACTATTGTTGGATTATGAAGATTTTGAATGTTTTTCAAAAACCAATTCTGATGTATTCACTTTTAACTGTACCATTGAAAAGGCTTATTGGGAAAAAACAAGTGACAACAAAATTGTATTTACTATAAAAGCTAATCGCTTTTTACGAAATATGGTAAGAGCAATTGTTGGTACTTTATTAGAGGTGGGCACAGGAAAAATTCCGGTAGAACACATCCATAGTATTATCGAAAGTAAAGACCGTTCCAAGGCGGGATTCTCCGTACCTGGAAAAGCGCTATTCTTAACCAAAGTAAGCTATCCTTATCTATGAAACAAAAGAAATCTAATTCCTTAAAAAAGGTATTAAAATATGCAAAGGCCTATCAAAATAGATTCAATTGGGTAATTGTCTTTGCCATCTCTTTATCTATTTTTGCTGCCGCTCGTCCTTATATGCTTAAGCAAACAGTGGATAATTACGTGCAACCTCAAGACAAACCCGGTTTACTGATTTATGTTGGTCTTATGGGAATAGTTTTACTTTTAGAGGTAGCTTCCCAGTATTTTTTCACCTTCTGGGCCTCTTGGTTAGGTCAAGATATAGTCAAAGACATTCGCGAAGACCTCTTTAAGAAGATCCTGCATTTTAAAATGCGTTATTTCGATAATGAACCGGTTGGAAAATTAGTAACCCGCTCTGTATCAGATATAGAATCCATCGCTAGTATTTTTTCACAAGGTCTTTTTATGATTGTAAGTGACCTTTTGAAAATGGTAGTTGTCTTTGGTATTATGCTGTATATGAACTGGCAATTAAGCGTTATTGTTTTACTAGCTATGCCAATTATCTTTTACGCTACGCGTGTTTTCCAAAAGAAAATGAAAACAGCTTTTAATGAAGTTAGGACACAAATTTCCAACTTAAATACTTTTGTACAAGAAAGATTAACTGGTATGAAAATAGTACAACTTTTTACCAGAGAAGACATTGAATATCAAAAGTTTGTGGAAATCAACGAAAAACACAATAAAGCATGGCTTAAAAACATTCTACTTAACTCCATCTTCTTCCCTATAGCAGATATAGTATCTTCTTTAACTTTAGGTTTTGTGATATGGTACGGAGGAATGTCTATTGTACAAGGGGATAACACTACTAGTTTTGGAGACTTATTCGCCTATACAATGCTAATTTCTATGTTGTTTAACCCATTGCGTCAAATTGCCGATAAATTCAATGTGATGCAAATGGGAATTGTAGCAGCTGATAGAGTATTTGAAATCCTAGAAACAGACGATAGTATGCCTGATACAGGTAAAATTATTGCCAAACCTTTCAAAGGAGACATACAACTGGAAAAGGTAGAATTTAGCTATATTGCTAATACACCAGTATTAAAAGGCATTGATTTACATATACAGCCTGGAAGTACCGTAGCTATTGTAGGTTCCTCTGGAGCTGGTAAAAGTACAATCATCAACTTACTTAACCGCTTTTATGATATAGATAAAGGAAGTATCAAAATAGATCAAACCGATATCAAAGACTTTACACTAGAATCTTTGAGAAAGCAAGTTGCCGTTGTGTTGCAAGATGTTTTCCTTTTTAGCGATAGTATCTTAAATAATATACGCCTTAATAATTCCACAATCTCCTTGGAGAAAGTACAAGCTGCTGCTAAAGAAATTGGCATACATGATTTTATTATGACTCTTCCTTCGGGGTACAATTACAATGTAAAAGAAAGAGGAGCTATGCTATCCTCTGGGCAAAGACAATTAATTGCCTTTTTAAGAGCGTATATAAGTGACCCTAGTATACTTATCTTAGATGAGGCAACCTCATCTATAGATACACATTCGGAAGAACTATTACAAAAAGCGACAGCGACTTTAACTAAAAATAGAACCTCTATTATTATTGCCCATCGCTTGGCTACAGTAGTAAACGCAGATCAAATTATTGTGATGGAAAAAGGACATATTGTAGAGAAAGGAACACATAGTGAATTATTAACCATTGAGAATGGTTATTATAAAAAACTATATGACTCTCAATTTAATGCTAATCAAGTAGCCTAATTCCACCTAAGTATTCTTATATTTAATCAAGGAGTATATACATCTTTCAAGGGTATATACTCCTTTTTTATTGCCTTTAAAATCATTTTAAGCCATTAAGGTATGGATCTTTTTAAAACTAAATAATCATAAGCATCCTACGAATTATGCGCTAATCTTTTTACTAATAATAGGTTTTAAACAAAATATACCCACCCTTTATAATTATTCTCTAATTAATTTCAAAAAAACCTTAAGGGGAATTAAAATAATACAAAGCCACAAAAATCAAGTTTTAACCTCTAAAGTTTTTTCAACGGAAATAATTGATTATTTTCGTAGGGTTAAATACAGAATATATACATATGAAATTCGATATTATTGTTTTAGGAAGTGGCCCAGGGGGTTACGTTACTGCTATTAGAGCATCACAATTAGGTTTTAAAGTAGCTGTAGTTGAAAAAGAGAGTCTAGGTGGTATTTGCTTAAACTGGGGATGTATCCCAACAAAGGCACTTTTAAAATCTGCTCAAGTATTCGAATACCTTAAACATGCTTCTGATTATGGTTTAACCATCGATGGAAATGTGGATAAAGATTTCCAAGCTGTTGTAGAGCGTTCTAGAAACGTTGCTCAAGGTATGAGTAAAGGAGTTCAATTCTTAATGAAAAAGAACAAAATCGAAATCATTAACGGATTTGGAAAAGTATTAAAAAATAATAAAGTACAAGTTACTGATAAAGATGGTAAAGTAAGCGAATTAAGCGCTGATCATATTATCATTGCAACAGGAGCTCGTTCTAGAGAATTACCTAACCTTCCACAAGATGGTAAAAAGGTAATTGGATACCGTCAAGCATTAACTTTACCTGAGCAACCTAAAAAGATGATTGTAGTAGGTTCAGGAGCTATCGGTGTAGAGTTTGCTTATTTCTACAATTCAATGGGAACAGATGTTACTATTGTAGAATATATGCCAAACATTGTTCCAGTAGAAGACGTAGATATTTCTAAGCAAATGGAGCGTTCTTTGAAAAAAGCTGGTATCAAAATTATGACTAATGCTTCTGTGGAAAGAGTAGAAAACACGGACCAAGGAGTAAAAGCATTTGTTAAAACAGCCAGTGGAGAACAAATCTTAGAAGCTGACGTTGTTTTATCTGCAGTAGGTATTAAAACTAACATCGAAAACATTGGTTTAGAAGAAGTTGGAATTGCTACCGATAGAGATAAAATTGTTGTAGATCAATTCTACCAAACAAATATCCCTGGATACTATGCTATTGGAGATGTAGTACCTGGACAAGCTTTAGCACACGTTGCTTCTGCAGAAGGTATTTTATGTGTGGAGAAAATCGCAGGATTACACGTAGAGCCATTAGACTATGGAAACATCCCTGGATGTACTTATGCTTCTCCTGAAATTGCATCTGTTGGTATGACAGAGGCTAAAGCTAAAGAAGCTGGTTATGATATCAAAGTTGGAAAATTCCCATTCTCTGCTTCTGGAAAAGCGCAAGCTTCTGGTGCAGCAGATGGATTTGTAAAAGTAATCTTTGATGCTAAATATGGAGAATGGTTAGGATGTCATATGATTGGAGCTGGAGTTACAGATATGATTGCTGAGGCAGTTGTAGCACGTAAACTAGAAACAACAGGATATGAAATCTTAAAAGCAGTTCACCCTCACCCAACAATGAGTGAAGCGGTTATGGAAGCTGTAGCAGATGCTTACGGTGAAGTTATCCACATGTAATACAGTATTTTAAATAATTATAAAAGGTCTATCAAGTTTTGATAGACCTTTTTATTTTCATACATTTATCCCTTATTAATTCTTTAAACTAATCTTTATGGGTCGGTCTTACGTTAGTTTATTAAAAGTGATATCATTTTTAATTCTGGTCGTTGGGGTGATTTTATTCATTAAAAATCTAGATTTTCTACTATTTAAAAAACAAATGGACTTGCTAAATACCATAACAGCTATCTTTTTAATAGTACTTGGTATTTTAGGAATTAACCAAAAAAAGCAAATAGGGAAAATCAGAATCTAAAAAAGAGATTAAAACGCAAGAGTCTTTTAAAGGCATATTCTTTAAAAGCACAGCAAACGCTTGTTAGAAGTGAATAGTTCACTCTACAAGCGTTAATTATTTATATACCCTTAAGATGCTAATGGGTGTATGTATCCTTTATAATTGCACTAAAATAGATAACTATACCGGTTAACCTTTTGATATAAAAAAAGGTAAATCCTATAGCTACTATGCACTATAGGATTTACCTTATGTATATAACAATAAGTAAAAGTAAACTTACTTTACGTATTGGAAATTATTTTTATTTTATCCCTAAATAATTACTTGGGGAAATATTTTTCAACTCTTCTTTTATTGCTTGATCTACCTCTAAGGTTTCAATAAAAGCATGAATAGAGTCTTTGTTAATCACCTGATTAGTTCTAGTTAAGTCCTTTAAGGCTTCATACGGATTAGGATAAGCTTCTCTTCTTAAAATAGTTTGAATCGCCTCAGCAACTACAGCCCAGTTATTTTCTAAATCTTGCTCAAATTTACTTTCGTTTAAAAGTAATTTATCTAACCCTTTAATACTTGATTCAAAAGCAATAATAGTATGTCCGATTGGTACACCTAAATTTCTTAAAACAGTACTATCTGTTAAATCTCTTTGTAGACGTGATATTGGTAATTTAGCCGATAAATGCTCGAACATTGCATTAGCTAACCCTAAATTTCCTTCTGAGTTTTCAAAATCAATCGGATTAACTTTATGTGGCATAGCAGAAGAACCAATCTCTCCTTCTTTTATCTTTTGTTTGAAATAATCCATAGAAACATAACTCCACATATCTCTATCTAAATCCATTAAAATTGTATTAATACGTTTTAATGCATCAAAAAAAGCAGCCATATGGTCGTAATGCTCAATTTGCGTAGTTGGATAAGAGTGTTTTAATCCAAGGTTCAACTCTACAAAGTCAGTACCGAATTGCTTCCAATCCATAGAAGGATAAGCAACCTTATGTGCGTTAAAATTCCCAGTAGCACCACCGAACTTACCTGCAAAAGGCACTTGCTCTAATAAGTGTAATTGTTCTTTTAAACGAACTGCAAATACATTTATCTCCTTTCCTAAACGAGTCGGAGAAGCTGGTTGACCATGTGTTCTAGCAAGCATTGGAACATCTTGCCAAAGTTTTGCTAGATCCTCTATTTTAAGAATTAACTTATTTAATAATGGCATGTATACCTGCAAAAAGGCACCTTTAAGCATAAGTGGAATAGCCGTATTATTAATATCCTGAGAAGTTAATCCAAAGTGGATAAACTCTTTATAAGGTTCTAAGGATAATTGATCAAAAGCTTGCTTTACAAAATACTCCACGGCTTTAACATCGTGATTGGTAATTCTTTCTTTGTCCTTGATCCAAATTGCATCCTGGCTAGTGAAGTCCTCATATAATTTTCTCAAAGAGGAAAAAACAGCAGGATCCACATTTTTCAATTGAGGTAATTCTAAATTACACAATGCAATAAAGTATTCTACCTCCACTAAAACCCTATATTTAATTAAGGCTTCTTCTGAAAAATAATTGGATAAACTTTTTGTTTTACTTCTGTATCTCCCATCAATTGGAGAAATAGCATTTAATTCTGTAAGCATGACTTAGTTTGTGTTGTTATACTAGCAAAGATAGTATTTTAAAAAAAATCTTAAAAAAGAATACGACAAAAAATTAAGAACCAATCTCTGTAGACCATAGTTTTATGGACTCTTGGCTTAATTTAATATAATCGGCATTATTTAATTGTTTGGCTAATTCTAAAGCCTGAGTAGCTACCTCAACGGCTTGTTGTTTTAAGTTAAGACGCGACAGTAGTTGTGATTTTAAACGTAAAAAATAAAAAGGAGTTTGTCCTTGTTCTTTTTCAATAGCTTTATCTATCCACAAAAGAGCTACATTAGGGTCTTGATTGGTTGCATAATAATATTCCGCAGCACTATAGTAATCTACTACCGAAGGTCCTTCCATAGTTTGTTCTATAGAACGCATAGCAATAGCATTAGTTGGTACCTTAAAAGGAACCGATACCACAACATAATCCCACATTAATTCTAAAGAGGCACCATCGATAGATAACTCATTAATTCCAATGGTAAAACTCTCTTGTTTTCTTTGGGTATTTTCTACCTTGACATTTACCGATAAGGCAACTTTGTCTTGGTCCCATACCTCTGGTAATCCCCAATTAGAAATATCTTTATAAAAAATAATCTCCCATTGGGTTACTTTAGGAATACTGTATAAGGCATAAGACCCCTTTTCTAAGGTCTTCCCTTGAATTTCTACATCATCTGCAAAGGTAATAACCGTATTGTTATTAGCCCCTGTCCTCCATAACTTCCCATAAGAGACTAAATCTCCAAAAACCAAACGATCCTTTACGTTTGGGCGAGAATATTCTACATTCACTTGGGTTAATCCTACTATTTGCTCCACTTTAGCTTTAGGGCTAGTTTGTGGGGTAAGTACTTGGGCTTGGGAAACTATACTTAACAAGAAAATCCCAAAAAGCATCATATTGCGTATCATCTGTACTTAAAATTAAATTGTTCTATATTTCCTGAAGTATATACAAAAAAAGTGCCATAAATGAGCTTCTTTTTCCCCCAGGTTATTACCCTATCAAATATACGAAAAACAATGTTCATTTCCCTGGGCTTTAAAGTGTATAAAAGGCATTTATGTTTTATTTAGCATTGTAAAAACCCCCTACAAAAAGAGGGCGCTTTAAGTAGAGAAAAACTATTAAGCCACCAACTCCCTTTTTATTAAAATATAAACCACCCTTAATTTCGAGCCTTGCAATTCTGTAAAATAAAAAGTGGGTATTTGTTAGTTACAAATACCCACTTTTATTGTGTTTTATTTTTTATCTACACCGTTTCTTAACCATTGTTGGTATTCAGAAATATCAGGCATATAACCTACAGGCTCACTTAAACGTTTACCATTCTCATCTAAAATAATGTAGTAAGGTTGAGCATTAGCTTGGTAGTTTTCCATTTGGAAATCACTCCATTTATTACCAATTGTCTTTACCTTTTTTCCACTTGTCTTAGAAATATATTGCTCATTTTCTGGAAGCTCTTTTCTATCATCAACGTATAGTGAAATTAACACTACTTCGTTTTTCAAGATACTTTGTACACTAGCATCTGACCATACATAATCTTCCATTTTTCTACAGTTAACACAAGCAAAGCCAGTGAAATCTAATAGTACAGGCTTGTTTACACTCTTGGCATAATCCATTCCTTTTTGGTAATCGGTAAAGGCCATAATATCATGAGCTCCTAATTTAGCACCATCAGGTAATGCTCCAATACTAGTTGTACTTCCACCTGAACCACCCTTAGCTCCTACTCCATAAGGACTCTCACTATAAGTCATAGGAGGTGGGAATCCAGAGATAAGTTTTAATGGGGCACCCCAAAGTCCTGGTATCATATAAATGGTAAACACACTCACTAAAATAGCCATGAACAATCTACCTACAGATATACTATCGGTTGGGCTATCATGTGGTAAACGTATTTTCCCAAGTAAATATAAGCCCCATAGACCAAAGATAGCGATCCAAATTGCCAAGAATATTTCTCTTTCTAAATAATGCGTTTGTAACACTAAATCTGCATTGGATAGGAATTTGAAAGCAAGAGCTAATTCTAAAAACCCTAAAGATACCTTCACTGTATTTAACCATCCTCCAGAACGTGGCATAGAGTTTAACCAACCTGGGAACATTGCAAATAACATAAATGGTAAAGCTAAAGCCAATGAGAAACCAAACATTCCTACAATTGGTGCAATTCCACCTTTAGATGCTGCCTCTACAAGTAAAGTTCCTACAATTGGACCTGTACAAGAGAAAGAAACAATAGCCAAGGCTAAAGCCATGAATAGGATTCCAATAAGTCCTCCTCTATCCGCTTGAGAGTCTACTTTATTTGCCCAAGAGTTTGGTAACATGATTTCAAAAGCTCCTAAGAAAGAACTTGCGAAAACAATTAAAATAATAAAGAAAACAATATTAAAAGTTACACTTGTAGACAACTCATTTAAAGAGTCTGCTCCAAAAACTGCTGTTACAATCGTTCCTAAAATAACATAAATAAATATGATAGATAGTCCATAGAAAATTGCATTCTTAATTCCTTTTGCGCGAGTTTTACTTTGTTTAGTAAAAAAGCTAACTGTCATTGGAATCATTGGGAATACACAAGGAGTTAAAAGGGCTGCAAAACCAGATAAGAAAGAAAAGAAAAAGATAGTAAATAATCCTTTTTGCTCCTCTTTTTTAATAGTTTTATTTCCTTGAACATCTGCAGTATCTTGTTTTACAACTGTATTATCTGTAGCAACAATATCCTCGAAATTTTGAACCTCTGTGGTGGTTAATGTCTTTAAATCGTATACAAATAAATTACTTTGGTTAATACATACTTCTTCACAAACTTGGTAAGCCACCTCAATTTGTAAAGTAGTTACATCTGGATGATCTAAAGAAATTGTCTGAACTAAAGTGATGTCTCCAACAAAATAAGTTTCATCTACTCCAAAGATATCATTAAAACTTGTAGCAGTTTCACTCTCTGAAGCTTTTCCAATTGGGGTATAATTCCCTTCTTGATTATTATAAATAAATTCTAAAGGTAATGGCCCACCTTCCGGGGTGTATTGTGAGTAGATATGCCATCCTTCCTTTACAGTGGCATTCCAAGTAATAATATACTCTGTATCACTTTTCTTTTCAATTGAAGACTTCCATACCGATGGATTTTCAAACATCTGAGCAGATGCTTGCAAAGAAGTAATCATTAAAAAGAAAATAAAAATAAATTTTCTCATACTGTTAATTCTAATTTAATAATGTTTTGTGTTGAACTTGTAACTTTAAATCTATCATCCAATCGATGAGCTATTACCCAAACGATTTGGTCTTTACTGGTAACAACCCAGGTTTGCTTTTTTTGAAAAAGATCTAATTTTTGATCCTTAAAAAATTTACTCACCTTTTTTGTTCCCTTCATTCCCAATGGCATAAACCGATCTGTTGGCTGAACTTTCCTTATTTTTAAAGGTAAACTAAGCTTATCGGCATCTAGGTAAACAACATTATTGTTAAAGGACACCTCATCTTTACTACAGCTTTTCATCTCTAATTTAATTGGGTCGGTAATATACGTATTGTTGTCAATACTATACTCTTTATGTGCTTCGAAATTTAATTCATCCGCTTTTTTAAGAATTAAATATTCCCTGTCTTTTAGTAATATATATTCTTTAGCTAAAATATGTTTTCCACTTCTAGCATCTAATAAATCCACAATATCTGACCAAGCACTAAAACCATAAGGTTGTAACCACTGATACAAATAAGCTTTTGCATTAGATAATTGCTTGATTTGCTCTATATTAAAATAAAGGCCATCCCCTTTTTTGTGAACTACTTTTTCATAAGCCCATTTTTGGGCATCTTGACTTAATTGAAAACTTTGTTTTAAATTTTCTTGAGTCAAAGAAAACGCAGAGGTAAAATCTCCTGGTAGTTCTCTAAAGAGAGGGACAATTTGATTGCGTATTTTATTTCTTAAATACTTATTTTGTGCATTGGTATGATCTTCTCTCCAAGGGTAGTTATTAGCCAACATATAGGCCATAATGTTTTCTCTTGTAAAAGCTAATAAAGGCCTTACAATGGATTTATTACTACTTGGAATACCAGTTAACCCTTCGATCCCTGTTCCTCTTGATAAATGAATAAAGAAAGTTTCAATACTATCATCTAAGTGATGTGCTGTTAAAACAAAATCAAACCCATGCTGTTTTGCAAGACTTTCAAACCAAGTATATCGCAATTCTCTTGCGGCAATTTGAATGGATTGTTTGTTTTCTTTAGCATAGCCCACTGTGTCGAATTCTTTAACAAAAACCTCTAGGTTTAAGTCTTTTCCTAGATCCTCTACGAACCTTTGGTCCTCATTACTAAAAGAATCTCTTAGATGAAAATTACAATGTGCCAAAGAAATATCAAGGTTTAAGGCTTTACACAAATGACATAAAGCCACACTATCTACCCCCGCACTAATAGCTAAGAGCAATTTTGCGTTAAAAAGTGGGGCAAAATGTGTTGTTAGGTGTTTTTTAAATTCTTCGATCATTGTAAAAAGACCTCCACAAAAATGGATAAATGTAAATTACTAAAGCGTAAAAATAAGCTTTACAAGCTCACATAAACAAACAATTTAACAAAAAAAAAACCACAATTTTAATTTGTGGCTTTTATTATTATTCATTCTCGATAATAGAGTTATGGGCATAATTTCTCCATTTTTCTATTACTTGAGTCATCTCAGTAGGTATCTGGGATTCAAAACGCATGAATTCCTTTGTAACTGGGTGTTCGAAACCTAAAGTTTGCGCATGTAAAGCTTGTCTTGGTAATAGACTAAAACAGTTATCTACAAATTGTTTATATTTTGTAAAAGTTGTTCCTTTTAAAATAATATTACCACCATATCTCTCATCATTAAATAAAGTATGACCAATATGCTTCATGTGTACTCTAATTTGGTGGGTACGTCCAGTTTCTAATTGACAAGAAACTAAAGTAACATATCCCAATCTCTCCAATACTTGGTAATGCGTTACTGCCCATTTACCTTTTTCTGGATCTTCAAAAGCAGCCATTTGCATACGATCTTTTACATGACGACCAATGTAACTTTCCACTGTTCCATTTTCTTGTTCCACATTACCCCATACTATAGCAATGTATTTTCTCTCTGTAGTTTTTTCAGCAAATTGTCTTTGTAAATCTGCCATAGCACTTTCGGTCTTAGCAATAACTAATAAACCACTTGTATCTTTATCAATACGGTGTACAAGTCCTGGACGCTCACTTGAATTTAGCGGTAGGTTTTCAAAGTGGTATGCTAAAGCATTAACTAAAGTACCTGTATAATTTCCATGTCCTGGATGTACTACCAGTCCAGCAGGTTTATTTATTACAAGTAAAGTGTCATCTTCATAAACAATATCCAAAGGAATATTTTCCGGTATAATATGGTTTTCAAATGGAGGTTGCTCCATAAGTACCCTTACAACGTCATTTGCTTTAACCTTATGGTTAGATTTTACTGCAACTTCATTGACAAAAATATTGCCATTAGCCGCTGCTTGTTGAATTTTATTTCTAGTGGCATTCTCCACTAAGTTCATTAAAAACTTATCCACGCGAAGTGGAGCTTGTCCCTTTCCTGCTTCAAACCTATAGTGTTCGAATAATTCAGAGTTCGGTGTGTTTTGTTCGAAATCTTCGAACATATCAAAATCTTGTTGTTGCATCTATTTCTAATGATTTATTAATCAATCCCTGGTGCTCTATCCAGTTCTTCAGCCGATAAAGGAGCACGGCCATCTCCCAATACAAAGTTAATCACGGAGTTCTTAACTACTTTATCTCCCTCTTTTAAAACTTGCCCCTTTTGAGAAACTTGTAAAACAACGTCTTTCCCAATAAAACTTTTATAGGTAATACTCCCTGGAATTAATCCCAAAGAATGAATAGTTGCTAAAGCTTGACGATAGGTCAAATGTTCTAAATTTGGAAGGATAATATTTCCATATCCTCCAGCATTAATCTTCACATATATTTTTCTCCCTTGTTTTACAAAAGAATGCTCCTTAGGGTCTTGCTCTAAAATAGTAAAAGGAGGTAAGTTTTTATCATACTCTAAAGTATCTAAAACAACCATCTGCAATTTACTACTATCTAAAACCCCTTGGGCTTGCTCGGTATCTAATTGAATTAATTCAGGTACTGCAATTTTTTGATCGTGATTAGTGGTGTTCTTAAGCCACTCTAATAAGACAAAAACACTTACCACAGCTAATATTACGGCAATGATAATCGACCTAAAAAAAGCTTTGCTTACCAAAAATTTAAATAATTTCATAGTTATTGATTTTTAGCAAAGATATAAAATCGAAAACATTTTTTGTTTCTTGGTTTTGTTATAAATTTGTTTACAATAACAAAGGCTATATATTTAGCTGGTATTTAATTTAAAAACATTTCCAAATGAAGCATGTAGCGATTATAATGGGAGGCTATTCTAGTGAATTTGAGATCTCCTTGGCTAGTGGAAAAGTGGTCTTTGATACCTTAGACCCTCAAGAGTACATTCCTTATTGTGTTCATATATTTAAAGATAAATGGGTTTATGTAGATCAACAAGGTCTGGAATTTCCAATAGACAAGAATGATTTCTCTGTTAATTATAAAGGCCAAAAAATCCAATTTGATGTTGTTTTCAATGCAATTCATGGAACTCCTGGTGAGGATGGGAAAATGAAAGCTTACTTTGAATTAATTGGTATGCCTTGTACTTCTTGTGATTCTTACCAAGGTGCTCTTACGATGAATAAGAGAGATATGCTATCTGTTTTAAAACCCTATGGTATAAAAACAGCTATCTCTTACTACTTAAATCAAGGAGATGTAATCGACACTGAGGCTATTATTCATAAAGTTGGACTTCCTTGTTTTGTTAAACCTAACCGATCTGGTTCTTCCTTTGGTATCTCCAAAGTGAGAAGCTCCCAGGAATTAGACAAAGCAATTGAGCTTGCATATAAAGAAGACAATGAAATTATCATCGAAAGCTTTTTAGATGGTAGAGAATTTTCTGTTGGTGTTATCAATTATAAAGGGGAAATTACCGTATTACCAATCACGGAGATTATCTCTGAGAACGACTTTTTTGATTACCAGGCCAAATACGAAGGAAAAAGTCAAGAAATTACCCCAGCTAACATAAGTGAAAAAGTAGAGCAACACATCATAGAAGAAGCTACTCGTATCTATAAGATACTTAATATGGATGGTTTCTCTAGAAGTGAATTTATTTTAGTAGATGATGTTGCTTTTTTATTAGAGATGAATACCGTGCCTGGATTAACCAATGGAAGTATATTACCTCAACAAGCAAATGCAAGAGGAATATCTTTAAAAGATTTATTTAGTAATGCTATTGAATTAGCCCTAGAAAAACACCAATAACAAATGATTAGAAAAGCAGTTTTCCCAGGTTCTTTTGACCCAATTACCAATGGGCATGTAGATATTATTAATAGAGCATTACCTTTATTTGATAAAATTGTAGTTGCCATTGGAGTGAACTCCGATAAAAAATACATGTTTTCTTTAGAACAAAGAAAGCATTTTATTGAACAAGCCTTTAAAGGTAACCCTCAAATTGAAGTAGTAACTTATGAAGGATTAACTACCGATTTTTGTGAAAAAATAGATGCTCAATTCATTTTACGTGGGCTTAGAAACCCAGCCGATTTCGAATTTGAAAAAGCTATTGCTCACACCAACCGCTTTTTAACCAAGATGGAGACAGTATTTTTACTTACTGCTGCTAGTACTTCTTTTATTTCCTCTAGTATCGTTAGAGACGTTATAAGAAATAAAGGAGATTATACTAAGTTAGTTCCAAGTTCTGTAAGAATATAACTATAAAAAAAAGGCTGTTTAATTAAAAACAGCCTTTTTTTTATAGTTATTCTTCATGTAAAATATCTAATCCATCAATGATCAGGCGTATATTTTCATAAGTATTATCCATAGCTTTATGAATTTGCTTGACACTCTTCCACTTCACTTGCTCGATTCCCTCCTCACTTTGGGCTATTAATTCGCCTTGAAAGTCCGAAGTCATCTTATACCAAGAGGTAATCTTTAAACGATATTTCCCATTGCGCTTAAAAATATGGTAGGTCTTAGGAAGTTTTTCTACAATTTTTAAATTTCCTACCCCAGTTTCCTCCTCTACTTCACGCATAGCGGTTTGCTCCATGGTTTCATTTTTTTCCGTACCACCTTTTGGCAAATCCCATTTGCCTCCACGTTTAATAAATAAAACTTCCCCTTTTGGATTAAACACTACTCCACCTCCAGCTTTTTGCACCGGAATCTTAGCTTTTATCTGTTTTAAAATCTCTTTTTCATCTGGATGGTATAAAAAAGCCTTATCTATTTTATTTTGAAAATATTTAATGATAATTTTGTCAATATCGACACTGTTCAATAAAAACAATTGAAAATCGGTTTCTTTCTCGATCTTATCAGTTAAGAACAATGGTTTGTCGTTTACAAAAACTTTATACATTTGTATTATGATTTTTAATAAAGAAACAGCACAAAAAACGGCCGAATCGCTTTTGCAAATTAACGCAATTAAATTAAATCCAAAAAATCCTTTTATATGGGCTTCTGGGTGGAATTCGCCAATTTACTGTGATAATCGTATCACATTATCCTTTCCTGCAATTAGAAAATTCCTTCAAGAAGAGTTTTCTAAAAATATTTTACAAAAATATCCAGATGTAGAAGTAATTGCTGGAGTTGCTACAGGAGCAATTGGAATTGGATTATTAGTAGCAGAAGCACTTAATTTGCCTTTTGTTTACGTTAGACCAGAACCAAAAAAGCACGGTAGAAAAAACCAAATTGAAGGACATTTAGAGCCAGGAAAAAAAGTAGTAGTAATTGAAGACTTAATTAGTACAGGAAAAAGTTCTTTACAAGCAGTAGAAGCTTTAAAAGAAAATGACGCTATTATTTTAGGAATGGCAGCTATCTTTACTTATGAGTTCCAAATTGCTAAAGACAACTTTGCAAATGCAGGTATTGAATTAACTACTTTAAGTAATTATAGCTCTTTACTAAAGGCAGCGGTTGAACAAAACTATATTGCAGATCAAGATATGCAAACTTTAATGCAATGGAGAGAAGATCCATCGGTTTGGAACCAATAATACATTAACCTATAAAACAAATTACTATGAATTTACAAAGTCCTAAAATAAAAGTAGGTAAATCAGCTGAGCAGATTTTCAATGCTTTGAACGACATTAAAAACTTTGAAACTTTAATGCCTGAGTCTATCGCTAAATTTGAAGTTACATCGGATGATTCCTTTATTTTTGCTTTAAAAGGTATGCCTGAAATTAAATTAAAGAAAAAATCACAGACTCCTTTTTCTCAAGTAGTTCTTGGAGCAGCTAGTGATAAACTTCCCTTTACTTTAACTGGTAATATCCATGCATTAGACGATAACAATTGTGAGATTCAATTGGATTTTGAAGGTAGCTTTAATCCTATGATGGCTATGATGGTAAAAGGTCCAATTAGTAAATTCATAGAAGCTCTTTCAAGCAATATGGTTAAACTATAAGAAACCTAAATAAAAAAACCGATGTAAGAATACATCGGTTTTTTTTTATCTCTTATTTTTTCTATTTACTTAAACTTCACTTCAAACTCCAACACTTTTGGATTTTCAAAGACTTGTTGTAAAGAAAAACTCTGGGTAAAACTCTTTCCATCAGAGCTAATTCTAGCCTGAGGATAAGAAACACTTTTTATGACTTGATCAAAACTCATCTTTATCTGGTATTCCATCATATTGATATTTCCCATTGTAGAAAGCTCTTGGCTCAATTGCTTATCGGCCTGGGTAGGTAATTTTCTAGTAAACTCCTTTTGATTATAAAAGTACTCACTTGATGTGGTTACCCACATTTGATCATTAGTTGAACCTTGGGAATCTCCAGAATTATCGGCTTGAAAAATTTGTTGTAAATCTCTTATATCTTCATTAAGTTGTTTATAATTATCACTTTTAAAAGTAAAATAAATTTGTCCGTTATTTTCCTGCATTACCGCACTCATTTTCACTTTTTTGGCCAATTCTTTTAATTGAGGATGTACTTTATAAATACTATCTAATTGTTCTTTGGATTTCTCATCGGCCCCCTTAGAGGCTAACACTTGTTCTAATGAAACTGGTGGTTGATTAAAAAAATCTTTGCTTTCACTGATCATTTTCTCTACCGCACTTTCTCCCATCATATCCACCATAGCACTAAAGTCTACTAGATAAGTATAATCGATTTCACCTTTTTTATTAACTTTTATCTCCTCTTTTAATTGACAAGACTGCATAAAAAGGCTGAAGACAAAAACACTTAAAACATATAACACGTTTCTCATAAGATTATTTTTCTTATAAAAATACTATTTTAATCCTTTATCCGCTAGCATAAAAAAACCAAAGGCCATAAAAAAAACCAATCCTTTAAAAGAATTGGCTCTATATAGTATAATAACTTCTAGGCGTTGACCTGGTTATTATTGAATTTCTGCACTTAAACCAGCATCCAAGAGTTGTAAGCATTGAGGTTTTAAAACAGAAAACTCTCCTGTTTTAACCGTGCACTTTCCTTTGTAATGAACTAAGACAGCACATTGCTCAGCTTGCTCTGGGGTGTGATCACATACTCTGATCAAAGTCTCAATCACATGATCAAAAGTATTCACATCATCATTGTGAAGAATTATTTCACTTTGACCAGATAATAATTCCTCTACTTTTATATCCGACTGGATTTGCTCCTGTGTACTCATTTGTATTAATTTTCTATTACTGTTTAATGTACTTCAAAGATACCCAATTATTTCTTTCTAATTGGTCTTGTAAAACAAGTCCTAAACTTTTAGCACATTGATCAATACTTTCTATGTCTTGGGTATAGAATCCACTAAAATAGATTTCTCCATTTTGCTTTAAACAATCTACATAGGTATGCATATCATTTAATAGGATATTTCTATTAATGTTAGCCAATATAGCATCGTATTTTGGTATCTTACTTAAAATAGAAGCATCTCCTTCTGCAACAAAGATATTGCTACATCCGTTGCGTTGTGCATTCTCAATAGAGTTCTCACAACACCAAGGATCAATATCAATAGCATCTACACTCTTTGCTCCTGTCATACTAGCTAAGATTCCCAAAATAGATGTTCCACATCCCATATCTAATACCACTTTATCTTGCATCGGATTTTTTAGAATCTGACGAATCATCATAAAAGTAGTTTCATGGTGTCCCGTTCCAAAACTCATTTTTGGCTCGATAACTACATCGTATTTACTATTATTTGGAGCGTGAAATGGAGCCCTTACATAACAAATAGAATCTACATCAATTGGTTCAAAGTTCTTTTCCCATTCCGCATTCCAATTTACTTGAGCAATATCTTCTTTTACCCATGAAATAGAAAACTCTGGATTGTCTAAAATGTAAATACCCTCTAGGATATCACTTGTCCACAAACTCTCTTGTACATAAGCACTTAATCCTATACTAGTTTCTTGAAAACTTTCAAAGGCAGTTTGACCTAGTTCTGCCAATAATATTTCACTACCTAATTCCTTTGGCTGGATTGTAAAATGATAACCTATATATTTCATGTGTGTATTTTTTTATAAATGACTGCAATAAAGGGACTAAAAATTTGCTTTAAAATAAAACGCCGCTTCATAGCTTTTTGCAAAACTAATGCTATTTTTGCAATGCAACACATTTAATTTATATGAAAAATATTTACACGGCATTAATACTACTAGCCACTACAGTGGTATTTGCTCAAGAAAAGCCCTCTTTACAAGAGCAGCAAGACAAATTACAGGAATTATCTAAACAAGTTACTGAGTTACAAAAGCAATTTGAAGATCAAAAAAAGCAAATGGAGCTTCAAGCCCAAGAGCTAGATGAGCAAAAAAAGGCTACTAACTCTTTCTTTAATCACATCTCAGACACTCATTTAGAAGATTTACCTTATTATAGCTATGGTAGTGGTTTAGGGATTACATCAAAAGACAGTATCTTTAAGTTAAACATTCGCTTTAGAATGCAAAATAGAGTAACTGGCTATTTTAATCAGGATGAAAAGGCACAGTATGATGCGCAAATTAAAAGATTAAGATTGCGATTTGATGGTTATGTTGGAAGTCCAAAATTCCTATATGCTATTCAATTATCTTTTGCTCCTGGTGATATGGGAACCCCAACTATCGGACAACACCCTAATATTATCCGTGATGCAGCTGTTACCTATAAGCCCAATAATTACTGGAGTATTATTTTTGGACAAACAAAACTACCAGGTAACAGACAAAGAACCAACTCTTCTGGAGCTTTGGAATTAACGGATCGTTCGATTAATAATGCTAAATTTAATTTAGACCGTGATTTTGGTCTACAAGCTTATTATGTAAGAACACCTAAGGACAAATTTGGTTATGCTATTAAAACTGCCATTAGTACAGGTAGAGGAAGAAACTTTGTTGCTAAACAAAAAACCAGCAGTTATACCTTAACAGGTCGTGGAGAATTATACCCATTAGGAGCTTTCTCTAAGAACGGAGCCTTTTTTGAGGGAGATTTAGCCAGAGAAATAACTCCTAAATTAATGCTAGGGACTACTTTTTCTTACGCAAGCCAATCTCATCTTAATCAAGGGCAACTAGGAAGTCCATTGTTCACACCTAAAAACTACACGGCTGTTTTATCCGATGCTATCTTGAAGTACAATGGATGGGCGGCAATGGTTGCATACATGAATAGAGAATTAAGTGATCCTATTTCTTCTATCATGAACCAAGATGGGACTACTAGTTATAGCTATGTTTTTGCAGGACATGGACTAGACTATGAATTAAGTTATATGTTCCCTAGTCACTATTCATTAATAGGAAGAGTTTCTACTCAAAATATGAAAAGTGTATTAAGAGATAATTTTAACTTGCCAAACACTACAGAATATACCATTGGGGTATCTAAATATATTTGGGAGCATGCCTTTAAAATACAGGCAGAACTTACCTATGATAAACTAGACTATATTGCATCACCTTCCAAAAACAATTGGTATTTCCGCATGCAAGTAGAAATTGGTATTTAATATCCAAAACCCTTTTACACGTTAAATTACGAAATATAATTAACTACGATTTAATAATACTTTCACTATTTAACTAAAAAACCAACATTCCCTTTTCGTACCTTTGGCAACAAGTACATAACTTTTTAATTTATGAAAAATATTTTAGTGATAATTATTCTTGTCCTAGGCTGCTTTGTAAGTTCATGCGGTACTAAAAATGACAATAAGTTAGATTATCATGTTATCTTAGATACCGACCAGACAGCAGAAGATAAAGAGTTTAGAGTAATTGGCTCTAATCGCATAGCTACTTTGAATAAAGCAATCAAGGAGAAAAACTTGATTTCGGAAGCTCAAATCATGCAAGAATATTCTCCAGAGGACAAAACTCCAAATAGTGAGTATTTATATGTACTAAGGAAAAAGATAAACTTAGATCCTGAGAACATTACTATCTCTTTATTAGAAGATCAAGTTAATCATCCAGCTATTCGTGCAAAAAGAATTATCATGGAACTTGTAAAGTCAAAGGACAATGCCTTTAAGGTTACTAAGATAAAAGAAAGTTACCAGTGCCGCTTAAATAGAGGTCAACAAGAATGGAGCGCAGATTACTGCATTTAAATACAATAAAAATAAAACGCCAAATAGATAATCTATTTGGCGTTTTATTTTTTAGTTTACATCCGTAGAAGGCTCACTTTGAATTTGATCATCTTTACGAGCAATATTCATATTTGGAAATTTCTTTTGAATCGACTTTAGAGCGAATTCATTAATTTCTGCCATTGCTTCTTGAGAAGGTAATTTCAATGTATCTGCATTGTGTTTTAATACTTCTTCTAAAAGAATCTGTGTTCTTAGTAATTGGAAATTTAAATCAATTATTTCTCCAGCAATATCAATGTCTCCTAATTTCATTTTATATCTTTTTATTTTTCAACATCTAGTACCATTGTTGAACTAGCTACTGTAAAAATAGTAAACTATTTTAAATTCTGTCTTACCTAGGGGTTATTTAATCTTTAAAAACAAAATTTAATTCCTCTCTTAGATTATAACGAGAAGACATTACCTCTCCGTAGGCTCCAGCTGAACGAATAGCAAGCATATCACCTCTGTGTAATAAAGGCAAAGCAATATCCTTACCAAAACAATCACTACTCTCGCAAATTGGTCCAACTACATCATAACGAACTAGTTCTTGTTCCTTGTCATCAGAACCAGTACTTATCTTTTCTACTTTGTGTACAGCTTGATATAAAGCAGGTCGTAAAAGCTCTGTCATACCTGCATCTAAAATAGCGAAATTCTTATTTACTCCATTTTTAATATAAAGTACTCTTGAGATAAGACTTCCACAATTCCCAACGATACAACGTCCTAATTCAAAGTGTACCTCTTGTGTTTTCTCTATCTCTAAGAACTCGTTAAATAAACCAAAGAAAGAAGAAAAGTCTACAATTGGCTCTTTATCCGGTTCTGCATAATTAATACCTAGTCCTCCTCCTAAATTCAAAATAGGCACTGTAATTCCTTTATCGATAAAAAAGGCATTCCACTGGTTTACTTTTACACATAAATTTCTAAACACATCTAAATCTGTAATCTGAGATCCCACGTGAAAATGTAATCCCACAAAATTTAAACTTTGAGAATTATTAGTAAAAATATCTAAACAATTATCTAGTTCATGGGCCATAATCCCAAATTTATTTTCGTCTAACCCAGTGGTAATATAATGGTGAGTTTTAGCATCTACGTTAGGATTAATACGCAAAGCTATATTTGCCTTAACTCCCAAGTTACTTGCGATCTCTCCAATTACCTTTAATTCAGCAACGGATTCTACGTTAAAGGCTAAAATATTATTATTTAAAGCAGTAGTAATTTCTTTATCTGTTTTACCAACTCCAGCAAATACAACCTCATCGGCTTTAAAGCCATTTTCAATGGCCAATTCAATTTCTTTACCACTAACACAATCTGCCCCTAAACCAAAAGAAGCAATAGTTTGTAAAATAACAGGATTATTATTGGCCTTAACTGCATAATGAACATGGTAATTATATTTATCGGCTTGGTTTTTTACCTCTTCTACTGTTTGTCTTAATAAAGGCAAATCATAGTAGTAAAAAGGAGTAGAATGGTTTTGTAAATTATCGAAATTATTTTTCATTTTTTTAAAATAAACGGTTGTGTAAAGATCTTAAAGCTTCTACTTTATAAGTAGTAGGTACTAAGATAGAAATGTTGTGTTCGCTACCTCCATAAGAGATCATACGAATTGGAATGTGTTTAACTGCCTCAGAAACTATTGTAGCATGTCCATGTGTATTTCTTCTGAAATCCCCAACAATACATACAATGGATTGGTCATGATCTAATTCTACAGTTCCAAAATTCTCTAATTCTTTGATTATTTTATCTAAGTTAGTTGTATCATCAATAGTTAAAGATACAGCCACCTCAGAGGTAGTAATCATATCAATTGGTGTTTTATAACGTTCAAAAACTTCAAAGACTCTTCTTAAAAATCCGTATGCTAGTAACATTCGTGAAGAGTTAATTCGAATAGCAGTAATACCATCTTTAGCAGCAATAGCAACGATTTGATCCTCACTTTGACTTTTAGAAGAAATTAAGGTTCCTTTTGCAGTAAGCTCCATAGTATCTAATAGACGCACTGGTACATTGAATCTTTTAGCTGGGAAAACACTTTGAGGGTGTAAGATTTTAGCTCCAAAATAAGCCAACTCCGCTGCTTCATCAAAACTCAAATGAGATAATGGTTTTGTATTTTGAACAAATCTAGGGTCATTGTTATGGAATCCATCAATATCCGTCCAGATTTGGATTTCCTCTGCTTGTAAAACAGCTCCTAATAAAGAAGCAGTATAATCCGATCCTCCTCTACGCAGGTTATCTACTTCCCCAAAAGCATTTCTACAAATGTATCCTTGTGTGATAAAAAGAGTGTCTTGTGGGTATTTATCTAATGTTAGTTTTGCATTAGTTTGTATAAAATCTACATCTGGCTCGTTTTCCTGATCCATTCTCATAAAGTCTAAAGCTGGTAATAAAACAGACTTTACATTTTTTTCTTGTAAATGGCAATGAAATAAAGTAGTAGAAAGTAACTCTCCTTGAGCTAAGGTAATTCTTTGCTCTATTTTAGTAAAGATATCGTTACCTAATTCATACAATAGGTTAAAATGCTTATCAATTATAGCTTGACCTTGAGCTAAGGCATTTTCTGTAGTAAATAATTCCTTTATGAAAGTCTTATATTTCTCATATAAAACATCAATAGCTTGGTGAGCTTGTTTTTTTTGCTGATTTAAATACAACTGAGCAATTTCTTCCAAAGCATTCGTTGTTCCAGAAACAGCGGATAATACTACTAAGTGTGCATCACTTGGCTGCGACTCAATAATAGTTAACAATTGCTCCATGCGTTGTGGGGTTCCTACGGAAGTTCCTCCAAATTTTAAAACTTTCATAAATTAATTAATTGATTATTTTTTCTTTTTAATTTTTATTTACAACCATTCCTGCGTCTATATAAAAAAGTAGTGTAATAAAAAAGGGACTTGTCGTGATGACAAGTCCCTTACTATATTTTTCGTATATCTATAGAGAAACTGCTCACGACATTTGACGTAAGTTCACCTTCTTCCCCTTCTTCATTATAGATACAAACATGATTGTTTTTTTCTTATTATTATTGATTACAAATATAGCTACTTATTTTAAAAAACAAACCTTTTCTTAAAATAAATTATTTTTAAAAATCCCAAGCCATTGTATAATTGTTACAATTACTCCCATTAATATTGATTTTCGACAAAATAAAAGCAAAGATACTTCAGTTTTTTAGCAAAACACCAAAAGCCATTTTGGCCATTTTCCCTAAATACTTAAAATATTTAAGTACTAAAGCGACCTTTTATAACGACACTTTTACAAATAATAATCGGTGAAAAATCTATTCTATAGAATTTTTTTCTTCTCTTCGTTGCAAAACAGAATCTGTTTCGGCGTTACCATATTTCCAATAAGAGTATGCATAAAGCTCATTTGCTGACCAACCCTTTTCTTTTCTAAAATAATGCCTTAAAGCTTTTATACTTTGCATTTCACTTGCTAAATAGCCAAATTTACTTTCTTGATGATTTTTATTGTCAACAATATCCTTCACTTTTTGGATTAATTGAGTATTTACCCCTGGTGTAGGATTAATAAGCCAAGTAATTTCTGCCTGACATTGGTGATTTAAAGTCTGTATATCCTCTAAAGATTCTACCTCAAGGATAACATCTGCTTTCACATTAGATGGTAAACTCTCTAAAATCGCTCCTAAAACTGGAATGGCAGTTGCATCACCTGCTAGCACATACCAATTTGCTTGTGGATATAATTCTTTCTTTACTACCCCCATAGCTACTCCTAAAGGTGCACCAATTGGAGCATTGATAGCAAAATCAGAAGCTGGTGAATCACTACCATGAGCAACAAAGTCAATTATAATCTCTTTTTTGTCTAAGTCAATCCCTCTATGAGTATAAGTTCGCATGATAGCTGCTTTGGAAGGATCTTGGTGTACTACTTTTTTAGTCTGTGGATCCATCTGGCCAAACTCTATTGTGGAGCATCCCTTTGGAGCTAAAAATATTTTATTGTTAACTCCTATGGTTGTTTCTTTAAATTGATCTACCTCCGGATGGGTTAAGGTTAATCGAATATAATGAGGAGTGATATATTGTCTATTTACTAAAGTGAATATCTTTCTACTAGTATTTGCTTTCATTACTACTTACTTTATGGTCATGAAAGACAAATATAAGCAATTATAATTATTTAGTCTTATTCAAAACAACTAATTAGCTTTAGGCAAAACACTCCCCCTAGTAGACTACTAAAGAAGACTACTTTGCTCTTTTTACTTAGCTATTGTAGCTTTATTTAATACAAACGATAAAAAGAAGAAGGGTAAAACAACATAAATAATTGATTTACAATTATTTATTTATCAAAAAATATATTATTTTTAGCTAACAACTTTTAACATTCCTTCTTATGAGAAAAGTGATTATACTTCTGATGTTGCTATCTTTTTGTTTTAGCTATGCCTTTGTAAGAGATACTACCTTAAAAAAGGACTTACCTATTATCAATTCCTTTGTAGGACTTGAAATAGCGTATTTAGGTTTTAATGACACCCAAGATTTAAGTAAAGACTTTAGTCTTAATGTAAAATTATTATTTACCCCAAAACAGTTAAACACTATGTTTGTCGAACATGCCAGAAAATATAATCTAGAGCATAAGGATTACATAGAAACTAAAATAGTTACTATAGGTGGCATTCCTTATTTAAGGTCATACACCTCTGATGGATATGTAACAACTACAGGGTTACAAACAAAATATGCACAAGACACCCAAAATATAGTCCTAATAACCCAGGGTATAAGTTGTACTTCTAAACAAAACAATCAAAACAATGGCTGTCTTCCTGAAGGAGAAAATCATTGCACTCCTTGTATACAGGGTGATTGCACTAAAATAGTCACACAGGAATTAGCCCCTAATAAATAACTGAAGTACTTTTCTAAGAAAATAAACATCTATTATACCTACCTCATTTATAGCCACTTTTATATAAAGTAATTTGCGGAATTCATCAATTCTAAGGAGCTATGATAATCCATCTTTTAATAAGAATTATAGTAAGGACTCTTTGCCTTAGTATACAATCCCCTATCCCATTATTTACCCCAAGTAGTAATCCTATGAAAAAGGATATAACCTCTAACTTGTAACGGGTAGGTAATATAAGAGGTGTTTTAAAAAAACAATATCAAACAATTTTGCTTAGCCTGCATATTTATTAGAACACAACAAAAAATAATCTTTATCTTGCTTAATTAAAATAGAATTGCAAGCTTTGCTTAAAACCACTTGACAAAGACTTTAGTAAGTAGAGTTTAACGAGTATTTTAAGAAAAAAAAAACAAGCAATGCTAGATTAATCTTTATTTTTGCTAAAAATAAAATACTATATGCTAATTATCGGAATCGCAGGAGGAACTGGTAGTGGTAAAACTACCGTAGTTCATCAAATAATGACAGAGTTACCCCATACAGAAGTAGGAATTATATCTCAAGACTCTTACTATAAAGCAACGGATAACTTATCTTTGGAAGAAAGACAATTAATTAATTTTGACCATCCAAGATCAATTGATTTCGATCTTCTTGTACAACATTTACAAGAGTTAAAACAAGGCAATAGTGTTAACCAGCCTGTTTATTCTTTTGTTAAGCATAATAGAACACAAGATTATGTATTAACTCATCCTAGAAAAGTGATGATTGTGGAAGGTATTTTGATACTTACAAATCCAATGTTAAGAGATATGTGTGATATTAAAATCTTTGTACATGCGGACTCAGATGAAAGACTAATTCGTCGATTAAAAAGAGATATAGCCGAAAGAGGAAGAGATATGACAGAGGTTTTAGATCGTTACCAAAACACTTTAAAACCAATGCATGAACAATTCATTGAACCATCAAAAGCCTACGCTGATATTATTATTCCTTATGACACTTATAACACTGTAGCAATTGACGTGGTTCGAACTGTAATCAATGAAAAAATAAGTTAATCCTTTTGTACAAAAAATAGATGCAAAACAACGGTATTTCAAATAAGTTTAGTTTTTTAAAAAACAGATGGACCCTATTGTGGATTTTATCGCTGTTTTTGTTCTTACTATGGATACTAATCTTTGATACTTATTCCTTACTAGAGCATAGACATATCGACAAGGAAATTAAAAAATTGCAGGGCAATAAAGCTTATTTCGAAAATGAAATTCGAAAAGACAAGCAAGCTATTAAAGGCCTTAGAAGTGGAGATGCAACGGAGAAATATGCTAGAGAAAAATATTATATGAAAAGAGATAATGAAGATATATTCATCATTGAATTTGACTCATTACCCCAAAAATAACCCAACAACCAAAAAACTATGAATAATGAACTTTTTGAAGATTTCCCTAAGGTATCTTCAAAGGAGTGGAAAAACCTTATTCAATTTGATTTAAAAGGAGCCGAATATAACCAAACTTTAGTTTGGGAATCCCTAGAGGATATTAAGGTTCGCCCTTTTTACCAAAATGATGTAGATAATAATCCACTTCCAATACCAACTCAAAGTACAGAATTTGCTATTGTACAGCAAATTTATGTTTTTGATGTATCTAAAACTATTGAAAAAACGCAACAAGTACTTGAAAAAGGTGCAGAAATAGTACATTTTACTATTGATAATGCTCAAATTGAGGCTAAAACCCTTTTAGAGCATTTACCTAAAGAGGCAAAGTACTTATTTAACTTTAACTTCTTAGAGTTAGATTACATAAAAGATTTATCCCAGTTTGCTAAGCAAAACAACTACGATATCCAGATTATCTTAGATCCTTTAAAGCAATTACAAGAGCAGGGTAACTGGTTTTCTAATTTAACTAATGATTTCGAACAACTAAATGAAGCTATTGCTTCTAATGACAATATTTACCTAGGAGTAAATACTTCTTTACACCAAAATGCAGGAGCTAATATTGTACAACAAGTTAGTTACGCCTTAGCACAAGTAAGCGAATATTTACACCGCGTAAAATCCTATAGCTCTACTATTTTCATTCAAGTAAGCGTAGGATCCAATTACTTTTTTGAAATCGCTAAACTAAGAGCTTTAAGAATGCTTTTAGATGTAGTGGGTAAAGAATTCAATAGTGCCATTGATTTTAAAATAATGGCTATTCCAAGTAAGCGTAACAAAACATTATACGATTATAATGTTAACTTACTTCGAACAACTACAGAATCTATGAGTGCAATCTTAGGAGGTGCTGATTATGTTAGCAACCTTGCCTATGATGCTATTTATCATAAAGAAAATGAATTTTCCGATAGAATTGCTCGCAATCAGCTTTTAATTCTAAAACAAGAAAGTTATTTTAATGCCGTAAACAATCCATGTGAAGGTGCCTATTATATAGAATACCTTACTGCTCAAATTGCGCAAAAAGCATTAGATCACTTTAAAAAAATGGAAAGAAATGATGGATTAATCACTTTGCTTATTCAAGGGGTTATCCAAAAAGAAATAGCTCAAAATGCCAATAAAGAGCAAGAGTTATTTGAACAAGGCAAAGAGGTTTTATTAGGTAGTAATAAATATCCGAATGCCAATGATTTTATGAGTGATGACTTAGAGTTATATCCTTTTGTTAAACAAAATCCTAGAAAAACTCTAATTATTCCAATTATTGAAAAGCGTTTAGCTCAACAATATGAGAAGGATAGATTAGAGCTAGAGAAAAATAAAAACAATTAGGAGATGAAAAGAAAAGACTTACAAAATTTAGTTATACCTCCTTTAGAGAGTGTACAAAATAAAGAACAAAGTGTTTTTACTACTGCAGAAGGAATTGATATTAAACCTACCTATACTAAAGAGGACATTGAAAATGTTGAACATATAGGTTTTGCAGCAGGAATAGCTCCTAATCTTAGAGGACCTTATTCCACTATGTATGTAATACGTCCTTGGACTATTCGTCAATATGCTGGATTTTCCACTGCAACAGAAAGTAATGCTTTTTACAGACGTAACTTAGCTGCTGGACAAAAGGGATTATCTGTAGCCTTTGACCTAGCTACTCACCGAGGCTACGACTCGGATCACCCACGTGTGGTTGGTGATGTTGGAAAAGCAGGTGTAGCCATTGATAGTGTTGAGGATATGAAAGTATTATTTGATCAAATACCATTAGATCAAATGTCTGTATCTATGACAATGAATGGAGCGGTTTTACCTATTATGGCTTTTTACATTGTTGCTGCAATGGAACAAGGCGTAGATATAAAAGACCTATCGGGAACTATACAAAACGATATTTTAAAGGAGTTTATGGTTAGAAATACCTATATCTATCCCCCTACTCCTTCTATGAAAATCATAGCGGACATTTTCTCTTATACCAGTGAGAAAATGCCTAAGTTCAATTCTATTTCCATAAGTGGTTACCATATGCAAGAAGCAGGTGCAACAGCAGACTTAGAATTAGCTTATACCTTAGCTGATGGTTTAGAATACATTAGAACAGGATTAAATGCAGGAATGAAAATCGATGATTTTGCTCCTAGACTTTCCTTTTTCTGGGCTATTGGAATGAACCATTTTATGGAAGTTGCTAAATTAAGAGCTGCTAGAATGCTTTGGGCTAAACTTTTAAAACAATTCCAACCAAAGAATGCTAAATCCTTAGCACTTCGTACCCACTGTCAAACTTCTGGATGGAGTTTAACCGAGCAAGATCCTTTTAATAATGTTGCTAGAACTGCTATCGAAGCATGTGCTGCAGCATTTGGAGGAACCCAGTCTTTACATACTAATGCCTTAGATGAGGCAATTGCTTTACCAACAGACTTCTCAGCAAGAATCGCACGTAATACTCAAATCTATTTACAAGAAGAAACAAAAATTTGTAAGACAGTAGATCCTTGGGCAGGTAGTTACTATGTAGAATCCCTAACTCAGGACATTGCCCGAAAAGCTTGGGATTTAATCCAAGAGGTAGAAGATCTAGGAGGTATGACAAAAGCTATTGAGGCTGGAATACCAAAATTGCGTATTGAAGAAGCTGCTGCTAGAAAACAAGCAAGAATTGACAGTGGTCAAGATACTATTGTTGGAGTAAATAAATACCGTTTAGAAAAAGAAGATCCACTTCATATTTTAGAGGTAGATAATCAAACAGTAAGGGACCAGCAAATTAAATCTATCGAGCAAATAAAAGCTACAAGAGATAATAAAGCAGTATCTTTAGCTCTACAAGCATTAACCCTTTGTGCTAAAACGGGACAAGGAAATCTTTTAGAACTAGCTGTAGTTGCAGCACAACACAGAGCTACCTTAGGGGAGATTAGTGATGCGCTACAAACAGAGTTTGGCCGTTTTAAAGCACAAATCCAATCTATCTCTGGAGTGTATAGCAAAGAAATAAAACAAGATAAAAGCTTCGAAAAAGCTTGTCGTTTAGCAAATGAATTTGCGCAAAAAGAAGGAAGAAGACCTCGTATTATGATTGCTAAAATGGGGCAAGACGGTCATGACCGTGGAGCTAAAGTTGTAGCAACAGGATATGCAGATGTAGGATTTGATGTGGACATAGGTCCTTTATTTCAAACCCCAAGTGAGGCAGCAAAACAAGCCATTGAAAATGATGTACATGCTCTTGGAGTTTCTTCTTTAGCTGCAGGTCATAAAACTTTAGTTCCTCAAGTAATTGAAGAATTAAAGAAATATGGTAGAGAAGACATTATGGTAGTTGTTGGTGGAGTTATCCCAGCCCAAGATTACCAGTTTTTATTTGATGCAGGTGCAGTAGCAGTATTTGGCCCAGGAACTAAAATTAGTGAGGCCGCTAGTGTGATGCTTGAAATATTATTAGACAACGAATAGATTATACCAATAAAACCACTCCCTGAAAAGAGTGGTTTTTTTTTTAAACCAAGGCATTACTATACGTGTTTTGTTCAAAAAGGCCTACCTTTGTATTAAAATAGAAGATAATATGAATTTCGAAGACTTACAATTAAACAAGAACATCTTAAAAGCTGTTACAGAGCTGGGATATAAAGAGCCTACTGCTATACAGCAAAAAGCTATTCCTCTTATTTTACAGGAAAAAGATGTTATAGCTTGTGCACAAACAGGTACAGGAAAGACAGCTGCATTTGCTATGCCTATTATACACTATCTTCATAAAATTGGCAATACAAAAAGATCTAAAAACGCTAAAGTTTTGATTGTAACACCAACTAGAGAATTAGCTCAGCAAATTGGGGATAACTTCGAAAAGTACGCAAAATACACCAATATCACTTCTATTTTACTTTATGGTGGAATGAGTATTAAGCCTCAAGTTGAACAACTTCAAAAAGGAGCAGATATTATCATTGGTACACCTGGAAGATTATTAGATTTATATAAACAGAAACATCTTAATTTAGATCACCTTCACTTTTTAGTTTTAGATGAGGCAGATTTAATGTTAGATATGGGCTTTATTGACGATGTAAAAAAAATCATCGCATTGACTCCTTCTAACCGACAAACTTTACTGTTCTCGGCTACTATGCCTTTACAAGTACGTGAATTAGCTCATGAGTTTTTACAAAAACCAGAGTATATAAGCGTAGATCCAATATCTTCTTTGGCAAAAACAGTAAAACAGCAGGTTTATTTTACAGCAAAATCCGATAAGAAGAAGTTATTATATCACTTAATTAGAAACCAAAAATTAAAGGATGTACTTGTATTTACAAGAACAAAGCAAGGGGCAGATCTACTTGTTACTTATTTAGAAAAACAAGGAGTACAAGCAGTAAGCTTCCATGGAGATAAATCCCAAAGTGCCCGTCAAGAGGCATTGGATTTATTTAAGGAAAAGAAAATTCCGGTTCTTATTGCCACTGATATAGCCGCTAGGGGAATCGATATTGATAATTTACCTATTGTAATTAATTTTGATTTACCTAATATACCAGAAACCTTTGTACACCGTATAGGTAGAACAGGTAGAGCAAACCAAGAAGGTTTAGCTATCTCTTTTTGCGATAATTCGGAAAAGACGTATTGGCAAGATATTGTAAAATTTACAAGATCACAGCCAAAACAAATTTTAGATCACCCTTTTGTAGAAAAACCAAAACAGGAAAAACAGCCTAAAAATCCACAAGGGTCTACACAACAAACAACTAGTAAAAATAAATCTAGAAAATCAAGCAACGCTAAAAAGAATAAAAAGCGTTGGTATTAATAACCCTGTTTTAAAATAATAAAAAGTATTCTTTATAGTAATGAAATGCAGCAAACATATAAAAAAGAGAATTTTTCAGACCTTACGCTTTTTAATTATAAGCTTTACTGTCCTTTTTCTTAGTATTTGGTTGGCAAATTTTTACGTCACATATAATGCCTTTGACTATATCTACGATGATGTAGATAAAATCCCTTCTAATAAAGTAGGCCTTGTATTAGGTACGTCCAAAAAACTATCCAATGGTATGGACAATCCTTATTTTACTAAACGAATAGCAGCGGCTTATGAACTTTTTAAGCACCAGAAAATTCAATACATCCTTGTAAGCGGAGACAATAGTGTTTCCAATTATAACGAACCTTTGGATATGAAAAATGATTTAGTAGCTCTAGGGGTACCTCAAGAAAATATATTTTTAGATTATGCAGGTTTCCGTACCCTGGATTCGGTTTATCGTACTAATGCTATTTTTGATCAAAGCTCTTTTACTATTATAAGTCAAGAGTTTCACAATCAACGAGCAGTATATATCGCAAAGTACTTAGGCCTAAATGCAATTGGCTATAATGCTAAAGATGTTAACTCTTCCTTTGGCTATAAGACCATACTTCGAGAGAAGCTGGCTAAAGTAAAGGTACTACTTGATCAATTCTTTGGAAAAAAACCAAAGTTTCTAGGAGAGAAAATAATTATTCCATAAAAAAAAGAGGTCTTATAGACCTCTTTTTTATTATATAAATTTAAAACAAATGCCATATTTGGGTTGTAATCAAACATAGTATAACTCCAAAAACAATAGGTAGAACAGAAGCTACAAAAGTCCATTTGATACTATTTGTTTCTTTATAGATCGTATAGATGGTTGTACTACATGGATTGTGCAATAAGCTAAAAAGCATCAAGTTCACCCCAGTTAAAGTAGTCCATCCTGCTAATTGTAAAATACTAGCAATTTCTGAATCCCCTGTTTCGAACATTACACCAGCTTGATGAGCAACCACACTATCCCCTAATACCATCGCTGTTAGCATTAATATAGTTGGAATTACGATTTCGTTGGCAGGTATTGCAACAATATAAGCTAATAGAATTACTCCATTTAATCCAAGTAACAGACCAACTGGCTCTAAGGCAAAAATAGTATGTAAAGCAATACTTTGTCCCTCAATACTCACATTGGATATTAGCCAAATAATTGCACCAGCTGGAGCAGCAAATAAAAGGGCTCTACCTAAAACAATTAAGGTACGGTCAATTAAGGAAGTATAAATGGTTTGTAAAAACAATGGCGGACGGTAAGGTGGTAATTCTAAAGTAAAAAAGGAAGCTTCTCCTTTTAATAGTGTTCTAGATAATAGCCAAGAACTAAAAAAAGTAAAACAAATCCCCAATACTACTACACCTACCACAGCAAAGGTGGAAATTACTCCACTTAGATAAGTAGGAACTAAAGCCCCTATAAAAATAGTAGCCATTAAAATTTGTGTAGGCCACCTACCATTACACAACGAAAAATTATTGGTGATAATAGCGATTAATTTTTCCCTAGGGGAATTTATAATACGAGTTGACACCACACCTGCTGCATTACAGCCAAATCCCATACTCATCGTTAGGGCTTGTTTTCCATGGGCACCTGAACCTTTAAATAAACGATCTAAGTTAAATGCTACCCTTGGTAAATACCCAAAATCCTCTAATAAAGTAAATAAAGGAAAGAATATAGCCATAGGTGGTAACATAACAGCTGTCACCCAAGCAGTGGATAAATAAATTCCATCAATTAGAATACCGCTTAGCCACCAAGGTAAATGTAAGAATTCTCCAAATTGTTTTAACCAAAAATACCCTTTATCCACCAATAAGAAAGAAAGAGCACTAGAAGGATAATTAGATCCAATAATAGTTAGCCAAAGCACCACTCCTAAAATTAAGAGCATAATTGGAAAACCAAATCGCTTACTAGTAACAATACTATCCATGGCTCTATCGAATTTGAAAGCCCTAGCCCTATCTGGAGAATCTACCCTTTGACCAACAATCTTACTGACTTGGGAAAAGATACCTTCTGCTAATGTTTGAGCAAAATCCATTGCTAGATCTTCATGGTATTTCTTAGCTTGTTGTAAAATTGGAGCTAAATTCTCTTGGTTTATAGTTGTGGAAAGTTCCTTTGAAAGCAGTGCTTGCTCTATACTTTTATCTTGTTGAATCAAACGCATTGCAATCCAAGAAGCACTAGGTAAATTAGGATCTAGATCCAATAGTTGCTTACCAATAACATCTATTGGCCCATTAGATTTTCCTTCAACTAATTTTATATTGCTTACCACTTGTGGATTTCTCTGGTGAGCTACACTTTGAATGGCTTGAAGTAATTCAGTAATTCCTACTTTACTCCTAGCAGAAGTAGCAACAACAGGAACTCCTAAATCTTTAGAAAGTCCTCTTAAGTCAATTTCTACACCATGTCTTTTAGCCTCATCCATAAGGTTTACACAAACAACTACCTTGGAGGTGATTTGTCTAATTTGTAAAGCTAAAGATAAATGTCTATCCAATCTACTAGCATCTACAACAACAACCGTTACATCGGGCTTAGAAAATAAAATAAAATCCCTAGCCACTTGTTCGTCTTCAGAGGTAGAAAGTAAGGAATAAGTTCCAGGTAAATCTACTATGCTAAAATAATCTTCCCCGAATTTAAAATGGCCAATTTGACTAGTTACTGTCTTCCCTGGCCAATTCCCCGTGTGTTGCTTTAAACCAGTTAAAGCATTAAAAACAGTACTTTTTCCCGTATTGGGGTTTCCTGCTAAGGCAATGGTAAAATCTACTTTCACATTATCCTCTCCCATTTTTTTTAAGGAGGAGGAAGTGTTTAAGTCACATATATCACAGGCTGTTTTAGCCATAATTTAAAATTTTGAAAAGAAATTAATTCTTAGTTTGTATTTCAATGTATTTTGCATCCTGTTTTCTTAGAGAAATAATAGTATTAAAAATACTATAAGCAATAGGATCCTTCAAAGGACTAATACTATGAATAATTATAGTAGCTCCTTTGACAAATCCCAAATCTAATAATCGCTGAAAAATTTCTACAGGACAACTTTTATTTATCCCTAAAATAGTAGCTTGTTGTCCTTTATGTAAATCTAATAAGGTCATATTATTCACTTTAGAGTTGCAAAAATACAAAATTAGATGCGTCTAACAATTAATTTAGCCATAAATATTACTTCTTTAAAAAAAAATGCCAATACTCTTGTGAATATTGGCATTATAAGATCTTTTAAAGACAGTATTATATGTTTTTAAAGGCACTTTCAAATGGGACCCTATGAATTAAACTTCTACCAAGAGTAACTTCATCGGCATATTGTAATTCATCTCCAACAGAAATACCTCTAGCTATGGTGCTGGTAATAATATTAAAGTCCTTTATTTGTTTAAAAATATAGAAGTTCGTCGTATCCCCTTCCATAGTGGAGCTTAAAGCGAAAATGATTTCCTTTACTTGTCCTTGTTTTACTTTATCCACAAGACTACTTATTTTAAGTTGACTTGGTCCAATGCCATCAATAGGAGAAATTTTACCACCTAATACATGATAGACTCCTTTATAGGATTGGGTGTTTTCTAAAGCCATAACATCTCTAATGTCCTCCACTACACAAATAGTTTGGTGGTCTCTACTTGCATTATTACAAATATCACACCTTGGTTGGTCAGAAATATTATGACAGCTCTCACAGAAAATTAAATCCGTGCGCATTTTAACCAAACTTTGAGCTAACCGAAGAGATTGTTCACTCGGTTGCTTAAGTAAATGTAACATTAATCGAAGCGCAGTTCTTTTACCAATCCCTGGTAATTGCGACATTTCGTCTACTGCTTTTTCTAATAATTTTGAAGGAAATTCCATGGTGCAAATATACTAAAATGCAAGAGTTTTTAAAAACAAAGCCCGTGGTAAAACCAAGAGTTTAACAAGAAGATATAAAATTTCACCCTTTTTAATTGTAATACTATTTTAATACTTTACATTTGGTTATTAACCCTTTAATCCTTTATCTATGAGTCCCTTTACTATTGTTTGCCTAATGGTGGTTTACTTTTCCATTTTGATAATTATTTCACAAGTAGTCAGTAAAAACAATAGCTCAAATAAGGCATTTTTCATTGCCAATAAAAATTCCAAATGGTATTTAGTAGCCTTCGGGATGATTGGAACTGCATTATCAGGAGTGACTTTTATTTCTGTACCTGGAGAAGTGGGCTCCATAAACGGTGAACAGTTTAAATACTTTCAATTTGTGCTTGGTAACGTAGTAGGTTTTATACTGGTTGCTAAAGTTCTTTTGCCCTTATATTATAAATATAACCTAATATCCATTTATACTTTTATTCAAGACAAACTAGGCTTTTATAGTTATAAAAGCGCATCTATGATCTTTTTAATAAGTAGAACAATAGGTTCGTCATTTCGATTATATTTAGTGGTAATTGTATTGCAAAAGTTTGTATTTGATCACTATAACATTCCTTTTTTTGCAACGGTTTTATTGACTCTTTTATTAATATATGCCTATACCTATAAAGGAGGTTTAAAAACCATTATTATAACCGACACTCTACAAACTTTCTTTTTAGTTGCTTCGGTAATCTTTACTATATACTTTATTTGTAAACAAATGGGATATAATCCAATACAAGCCTTTGAGAGTATTAAAGAAAGTAATTACTCTAAAATATTTTTCTGGGAGGATTTTTGGACAAGCAAATTCCATTTCTTAAAGCAATTTTTAGGAGGAATATTTGTAACCTTAGCTATGGTAGGACTTGATCAAGACCTTATGCAAAAAAACTTAAGCTGTGCTAATATAAAGCTGGCACAGAAAAACATGTATAGCTTCACTGCAATCTTCTTAGTTATCAACCTACTTTTTCTAAGTGTAGGAGCCTTACTATATATTTATGCAACATCTAATTCTATACAAATACCTATCGATCCTATTAGTAATGCGCCTCGAACAGATCTTCTTTTTCCTTTAATTGCCTTTGAGTACTTTGCCATTGTACCAGCTGTGATTTTCCTATTAGGTTTAACAGCTGCTACTTTCGCTACAACAGATTCCGCTTTAACTGCTTTAACTACCTCTTTTTGTATTGACTTTTTATCCATGGATAAAAAAGAGCCTACTAAAAAATTAGTCAACCAAAGAAAATTAATTCATCTAGGTTTTTGCTTCCTAATGTTTATAGTGATTATTGTATTTAACCAAATTAATGACGCCTCTATTGTAAGTATGATTTTTAAGATTGCCACTTATACATATGGACCGCTATTGGGACTCTTCTCTTATGCCATACTGTTCAAAAACAGAAGTATAAAAGACAAATGGGTACCTTACATTTGTATGATCACCCCATTATTAACTTGGTGGATACAAGCTAACTCTTCTTGGTTATTACAAAACTATACCTTTGATGTAGAGCTTATCATTGTTAATGCTCTTCTAACTGTTTTACTACTACTTGCTATAAGCAAACCTTTAAAATTGATTAGTTCTGAGCAAAACTAAAGTACAAGCCTCTTCGTAATGGATTCCATTTTCTTTAAGTAAAGCATAAAATTCTGGATTTTCTGTTCCAGGATTAAAGAGTACTCGTTTGGGCTGTAAGGAAATAATATATTGGTAGAGTTCCTTCTGAGCGTTAGGGTTAATATACATTGTAACGGTATGTATGTCTTTGTATTTGTTTAATTCTGTATCTATATTAACCTGGCAAACACTACCTGATCTTGGACCATAGGCATATACATTATGGTGATATTGTTTAAGTAAACAAATTGCTTGATTGGAATATCTTTCTGGTTTCAAAGAAGCTCCTATAACTACTACATTCATGATTTGTTTTTTTAGTATTGATTCTACTAAATTTACGGCTTTTTAATTAATTATACTTAAAAATACTATTATCTCAGTATATTTAGGTATATACACACAATCTTTAGTTAAAATAAGTTAATTAAGATAATTTAGTTCGTAAATTTAAATAAAATTAAAAACTAAACACTATGAAGAAATTACTACTTTCATTTTTAGCAGTAGTATTATTAAGTACTACAGGTGTATTTGCCCAAGAATCTCAAAACTTTAAAAAGCAAGATTACAAATGGCAAATGAGATTAAGAGGTGTTGGGGTATTTCCCCATAATAAAGCGGACATAGGTATTATAGGAGGCCAAATAGATGCAGATAACAATTTCATCCCTGAACTAGACTTTACCTACTTCTTCACAGAACATTTTGCAGCGGAATTAATCCTAGGAGTATCTAGACACTCGGTTCAAACATTAGGTTCTAACTTAAGTGCAATTGAAGGTCCGTCTTCTGCAAATGTAGATCTTGGAAGTGCACTTTTACTACCTCCAACATTAATGTTCCAATACCACCATACCTTTGCTAAGGTTTTTAAACCTTATGTAGGAGCGGGAGTTAACTATACTATGTTCTTAGATGTTAAAAATGGTGTTGCACAAAAAGTAAAATATGAAGATAAATTTGGATGGGGATACCAACTAGGTTTTGACATTGACATTACCGACAAATTTTTCATCAACGTTGACTTTAAAAAATTATTCTTAAAAACAAACGTAACAGTAGATGCTACAAATTTATTACCAGCATCGGCTGCCCCTGGTAGCGAATTAGCAATACCAGCCAAAGTGAAACTAGATCCAATGTTAATAGGATTTGGTGTAGGAATGCGCTTTTAATTTTTTCTCATAAATCAAAAAACTGCCTTAAGAAAATGCCCTTCTTAGGGCAGTTTGCTTTTATGTGCTATTTGCCCGACCTTTGGCCCCAGCAAAAAAAAGGCCAAAATGATCAAATCTATTAGTTTTAAAGACATTAATAAACTAGCTATACCAGCTATATTTGCAGGGATTTCTGAATCCATTCTATCACTTACCGACATTGCAATGGTTGGTAATTTAAAGCATAACTCCGTGGAGGCTTTAGCTGCTGTTGGTCTTGTTGGTTCCTTTTTATCGGCTATTATTTGGGTTGTTGCCCAAACCAAAACTTCTATTTCAGCAACTGTATCCCAACATTTAGGTAAAAAAAGATTGTTTGCCGTAAAAACTCTAGTGCCACAGGCTATCCTATTTAATTTTATCTTAAGTGTATTTTTATTTATAATTACTACCTACTTTGTACACGAAATATTCGTTGCCTACAAAGCAACTGGTTTGATTCTTGCCTATGCAAAACAATACTATTTGGTTAGAGCATGGGGTTTCCCACTTACTTTAATCACTTTCGCGTTATACGGGGTATTTAGAGGTTTACAAAATACTATTTGGGCTATGAAATGTAGTTTAGTAGGTGCTGTATTAAATATCGTTTTAGACTATATTTTTGTCTTTGGTATAGAAGGCTATTTCCCAGCTTTACATATTATGGGAGCAGCCTATGCCAGTGTTATTGCACAAGGGGTTATGTTAGCTATGGCCTTATATTACTTCTTAAAATATACACCCTTTAGCCTTAAGGTTAGGAAAAAACTTAACCCTGCCTTAAAGCCCCTAATTATCATGAGCTTTAATTTCATTCTAAGGACTGCTACTTTAAATATTACTCTTTATATGGCTAGTAAATACGCCACTGGTTATGGTAAAGATTTTATAGCTGCACAAAGTATTTTAATGAACATATGGCTTTTCTTCTCTTTCTTTATCGACGGTTATGCTAGTGCAGGAAATGCGATATCAGGACGTTTATTAGGAGAAAGAAACTTTACAGCTATGTGGAAAATGATTAAAGACATTAGTAAATACTCCATTATTATATCCCTTATTCTAGTAGCAATCTGCGCGGTATTCTACCAAGACATAGGCCTAATTTTCAATAGTGACCCACAAGTAAACATTATTTTCACCTCTGTCTTTTGGATTGTTTTACTTATGCAGCCCATTAACGCATTGGCCTATATTTTCGATGGTGTCTACAAAGGTTTAGGAGATGCCAAATTCTTGCGTAATAACCTAATGATGGCAACTTTCTTAGGATATATACCTACTTTACTTATAGCAGATTACTTTGGGCTTCAGATGTACAGTATTTGGCTAGCTTTTGCTGTTTGGATGTGTTTAAGAACTTTCCCAGTGATCTATATATTTAAGAAAACATATGTAAATAACTAGCCTTTGCAACAGTGTTGCAAATACACTTAAGTACTATTAAATGCTAATTTACTTTCTTAACTTTGAGTAATTAACATAAATAATAATACTATGTGCCAGTCAGATAATGCTAAAAGCAATGTGAAACACGATCATGCAAATTCCAGTGAAGACCACACAGGACATGACCATGACCATGATACCATTGACTTAAATAGCCAAGAAGTCCATAGCTTAACCCTAAAAGATTTTTCGGTTGCTATTGTATGTTTACTCCTAATTATCGCCGGTGTTGTGATGGAACATCTACAACTAAGCTTCTTTACAGGTGTATTTCAATTTGCATGGTATTTAGTAGCTTATTTAATTGTAGGTTTTGGTGTACTAAAGAATGCTTACAACTTTATTCTAAAAGGAGAGGTTTTCAATGAATTCTTCTTAATGAGTATCGCTACCATCGGTGCCTTTGCTATAGGCCAATATTCAGAAGGTGTAGCTGTAATGTTATTCTACTACGTAGGTGAACTATTTCAAGAAGCTGCAGCCAATAGAGCTAAAAAAAGCATCCAAGCCCTATTAGATGTTCGTTCCGATATTGCAACGGTAATTCGAGAGGGAAAGGCCGTTGAAATCGATCCTAAACAAATCGAGGTAGGAGAAATTATACGTGTTAAAGTAGGAGAAAAAGTGCCTTTAGATGGTATTTTACTAACTAAAAATGCGTCTTTTAATACTGCAGCTCTAACGGGAGAAAGTAAACCAGATACCAAACAAGAAGGACAAAGTGTTTTAGCGGGTATGATTAATTTAAATACGGTATGTGAAATACGAGTAACTGCTAAATTTGAAGATACCAAGCTATCCCAGATCCTTTACATGATCCAAGATGCAACATCTAAAAAATCTAAAACACAACTTTTTATAACACGATTTGCTAAAATATATACCCCTATTGTGGTGGTACTTGCGGCACTGATTGTAATTATCCCTAAATTTATTTTTGCTGATTATGTCTTTAATGACTGGTTATATAGAGGACTTGTATTCTTGGTAATTTCTTGCCCTTGTGCACTAGTTATCTCTGTACCCTTAGGATACTTTGGTGGAATAGGACTAGCTTCAAGAAATGGGGTACTATTTAAAGGAAGTAACTACCTAGATGTTATGACAACGGTAGATACTGTAGTAATGGATAAAACAGGAACATTAACTCAAGGAGTATTTAGTGTGCAACAAATACAGCCTAATGAGGTATCTCAAGAAGATCTTCTTTTGTATACTGCGGCCATTGAACAGCACTCCACCCATCCTATCGCATCCGCAATCACCCAATATGTAAAGGAAAACTTTCCTAATAAAGAGCTACAAGCGCAAAATATATCCGAAATAGCAGGTCATGGACTAGAAGGAAATATAAATGGAAAGAGAGTATTAGTAGGAAACGCAAAATTACTAGATAAGTTTTCGATTACCTACCCTAAGGAAATTCATGAAATTGTAGAAACAATTGTTATTGTTGCCATAGAGGATAATTACGCAGGATATATTACTATTGCTGATAAAATAAAACCAGACTCTTTCCAAGCAATACAAAAGCTAAAAGAGATGGGAATTCTCACTGTAATGCTAAGTGGAGATAAAACCTCCATTGTAAATAAGGTGGCAAAAGAACTACAAATTGACCAAGCATTCGGAGACTTACTACCGGATGACAAAGTAAGACACGTAGAAAGGCTAAAAGAGTTAGGTCATAAGATCGCCTTTACTGGAGATGGAATTAATGATGCGCCTGTAATTGCACTCTCCGACGCGGGTATTGCTATGGGAGGTTTAGGAAGTGACGCAGCCATAGAAACAGCTGATATCGTAATACAAAACGATCAACCTAGTAGAATCCCATTATCTATTAAAATCGCTAAAAGAACACGAAAAATTGTAATACAAAACATTTCTTTAGCCATTGGTATTAAACTATTAGTACTAATCCTTGGAGCTTTTGGACAAGCTAACTTATGGGAGGCTATTTTCGCCGATGTAGGTGTTTCCATTATAGCGATTCTAAATTCAGTTAGAATACAACATATAGATTCTTCAAAATTATAAAATAGAAGATTAGCCAAATTATAAGACGCAGCATTAAAGCTTTAATGCTGCGTCTTTTTTATCTTATATAGAAAATAGTAAGTACATCTTATAAGGTTCTTAATTCCCCTTAGAGCTGCCATTATATAGCTAAAGTATAGTCCGATGTGATCTATATACTTACTCTAGTGTACCAAACATAAAGCTAGCACTTGTTTATCCCTATTAAGGATTACAAACTACAATCCTTGCTAATACTCTAACTCATCCCAGTGTCGATTATAAAACTCCTACCCACTGTAATACTAAAATCCTCATTATGGAGTGTATTTACTTGAGTTTACTCCAAAAAAAAATCCCCAACATAAACATGTTGAGGATTTTATAAAAGAAGGGCGGTGTCATACTCTCCCACTGGTTAGCAGTACCATCTGCGCAAGCGGGCTTAACTTCTCTGTTCGAAATGGGAAGAGGTGAGCCCCGCTGCAATAACCACCCTAAATCGGTTGTCA